>DATIJV010000091.1:0-6982 GCA_035478255.1 Gammaproteobacteria bacterium | reverse complement strand
TTAGCATCTCATATTGCATCGACCTTTAAACGTTCTTCAATCGAAAAATCTCGCTGTAGAAAGAGCTACAGCTGCGATTTTTCTCAATCAGAACGTTTAAATCTCTCGCAATCTGAGCGCTAAAAAACCTAAAACTCATCTACGAGAGGTATACATTGCGTGTGTGTTTGCAAAGCGGGCAATGGTTTTTTTTTTGAGCCGAGCTCACGCGCTTGGAACTCGGTTTTCATAAGTTTGGCGGAGTGGACGGGACTCGAACCCGCGACCCCCGGCGTGACAGGCCGGTATTCTAACCAACTGAACTACCACTCCTTTTGTTTTATATGGTGGGTGCTGAGGGGTTCGAACCCCCGACCCTCGCCTTGTAAGGGCGACGCTCTCCCAGCTGAGCTAAGCACCCAAAAAAATAGCTAATCTATAAATTAAGATTAACGATCTTCTTCTTTTTCTTTTACAGCATCTTTTAATGCTTTTCCTGCTTTAAACCCAACAACTTTAGCTGCATTAATTTTAATTTCCTGCCCTGTTTGAGGGTTTCTGCCTTTTCTTGCTGCACGCCGACGTACAACAAATGTTCCGAAATTTACTAATACGACTGGCACGTCTTTTTGTAATGAGCCAGTAATCGCATCAATTACAGCACCTAACGCACGTTCAGCAGCAGCTTTAGTTATTTCTGCTTTATCTGCAATCAGTTCAACAAGTTCTGCTTTATTCATATGTCCTCTGCTTCATTCTATCCATGGTTTAACAAACTCGCTTATTCCATCGCCTGCTTTACGAACTTTGTTACTGTTCCAATTGAAGTGTGATTTATACCAATTGGGAGAAACATGTGTCAAGCAACTTTAATAAGAATTTTTCTCTAATGCGTCCGCGCTCGATCTCCCCTGCGCAATTTCTTTTGAGTGCTTCCAACAATCCCTTTGGCTTTATTTTTTAATTTTTTACTTTTCCCCGTCATTCTTTCGATATCCCGTCCATGATTTAAAGCATAAGTCAATACTTCATCAATCCAGCGAACAGGTTTAATCTCCAAATCTTTTTTAATATTGTCTGGAATCTCTTTCAAGTCTTTTACATTCTCTGCTGGAATAAGAACATTTTTAATTCCACCTCGATGTGCAGCCAGCAATTTTTCTTTTATACCTCCCACAGCTAAGACTTCACCGCGTAAAGTTATTTCACCCGTCATAGCATAAGTTGAACGTACCGGTGTTTGAGTAATCACTGAAACTAATGCAGTACACATACTAATGCCTGCACTCGGCCCATCTTTAGGTGTAGCGCCTTCTGGCACGTGAATGTGAATATCATTTTTGTCAAAAAAGTTTTTGGGTATACCCAGCAAAGGAGCGCGTGAACGCACCACTGTCAGCGCAGCTTGAATAGACTCTTGCATAACACCGCCCAATTGACCTGTGTAAGTCGTTTTTCCTTTACCTGGAACTGTGACAGCTTCAATTTCCAGTAATTCACCACCCACTTCCGTCCATGCAAGTCCTTTCACTTGACCAATCTGGTCCCTCTCTGCAGCGACATCATGACGATATCGTCTCACACCTAAATAATGTTCAAGATCACTTACTGCAATTGATTTTTTCTTGGATTTTGTCTTTAACAAAATTTCTTTAACAACTTTACGTAAAATTTTTGAAATTTCTCTTTCTAAATTACGTACGCCTGCTTCGCGTGTATAATGTTGAACAATATAACGTATCGTTTCTTCAGGAAGATCAATTTCCTCCGGCTTCAATCCATTCGCTTCCATCTGTTTGGGAATTAAATGCCGTAAAGCAATATGAATTTTTTCACTTTCTGTGTAACCCGGAATGCGAATAATTTCCATACGATCTCGCAAAGCGGGAGGAATTTCTAACGTATTTGCAGTTGCAACAAACATGACATCTGACAAGTCATAATCGACTTCAAGATAATGATCGTTGAATGAATGATTTTGTTCTGGATCCAATACTTCAAGCAAAGCTGATGCTGGATCGCCGCGAAAATCCATTGCCATTTTATCAATTTCATCCAATAAGAAGAAAGGATTGCAAACATCGGTTTTAGAAATTTTTTGAACGATTTTTCCAGGCATCGCGCCAATGTAAGTTCGACGATGGCCACGGATTTCAGCTTCATCACGTATGCCGCCCAATGACATACGCACAAATTTACGTCCTGTCGCATTCGCAATGGATTGTCCTAACGAAGTTTTACCCACACCAGGAGGCCCGACCAGACATAAAATAGGCCCTTTCAACTTTTTTACCCGCTTGTTCACAGCCAGATATTCTAAAATTCTTTCTTTTACTTCTTTCAGTCCATAATGCTCATCTTCGAGAATTTTTTCAGCATCTTTGAGACTGATTCGCAATTTAGAACGCTTTTTCCATGGCAAAGCGAGCATCCAGTCTAAATAATTGCGTGACACTGTTGCTTCTGCTGACATGGGTGACATCATTTTCAATTTATTTAATTCTATATTACATTTTTCTTTTGCTTCTGTTGTCATGCCGGATTTTTCAATTTTTTTGGCAATGGCTTCCAATTCGTTAGGCACTTCTTCGAGTTCGCCAAGTTCTTTTTGAATCGCTTTCATTTGCTCGTTTAAATAATATTCGCGCTGGGTTTTTTCCATTTGTCGTTTAACACGGCCGCGAATTTTCTTTTCAACTTGTAATAAATCAATTTCTGACTCCATGATTCCTACAAGTTTTTCCAAGCGTTTTGCCAAATCCATGACTTCAAGGATTTTTTGTTTCTCTTCGAGTTTTAATGATAAGTGGGCCGCAATCGTATCTGAAAGTCTGCTTGCATCATCAATCGCCAAAACAGAAGATAAAATTTCTGTAGGAATTTTTCGGTTTAATTTTACATATTGTTCGAATTGGGATTTTAGAGAACGAATTAAAATTTCAATTTCACGTGAATCATTATTGGTATCTTCAATTAATTCAACATCAGCTAAAAAATAATCTTTATTATTTAAAAAATGTACGATTTTTGCGCGTTTTACGCCTTCAATTAATACTTTGACTGTACCATCAGGAAGTTTCAGCAATTGCAAAACTGTTGCCAGCGTTCCAATGTGATAAATATCTTTTTCTGTCGGTTGATCATCGGCAGCGCTTTTTTGTGTGGCAACGAGAATTTGTTTGTCTGCGGCCATGGCCACTTCAAGCGCTTTAATTGAACGCTCACGCCCAACAAATAAAGGCACAACCATGTAGGGATAAACAACTACATCGCGTAAAGGTAATACAGGAACGCCTAAAACCTTTTTTTCACTTGGGTCTGCTGACATATTTCATCCTCTACAATGGTAAAAGTTTATTATTCAGAAGCAGCAAACGCTTGCTCATTATTTTCATAGACAATAATGGGCGATGATTCGCCTTTTATACAAGATGCATCAATGATAACTTTTACTACATTTCTTAATGAAGGTAACTCATACATAGTGTCTAAAAGCGCCTTCTCTAAAATAGAACGCAATCCGCGTGCTCCTGTTTTCTTTTCGACGCAGCGTTCAGCAATGAGCTGTAAGGCTTCATCACGAAATTCCAAAGATGCGTTTTCCATTTCAAAAAGTTTGTGATATTGTTTTGTTAATGAATTTTTAGGCTCAGTCAAAATTTTAACTAGCGCGGTTTTATCTAATTCTTCCAATGTTGCCACAACAGGCAAGCGCCCAATTAATTCTGGAATCAAACCAAATTTAATTAAATCAGCAGGTTCTACTTCATGGAACAATTGAGATAGGGTTTTAGAATCTTCTTTACTATGAATTTCTGCAGAGAAGCCAATACCTGATTTTTCAGAACGTTCACGAATAACTTTTTCCAAGCCTGCGAACGCGCCTCCGCAAATAAATAAAATATTTTTTGTATCAACCTGGATAAATTCTTGCTGCGGATGTTTGCGGCCGCCTTGTGGAGGCACAGATGCAATTGTACCTTCAATCAGTTTTAATAATGCTTGCTGTACACCCTCGCCTGAAACATCACGGGTGATGGATGGATTTTCAGATTTTCGGGAAATTTTATCGATTTCATCGATATAAACGATACCTGTCTGTGCTTTTGTGACATCGTAATCACACTTTTGTAAAAGTTTTTGAATGATGTTTTCGACATCTTCGCCGACATAACCTGCTTCCGTTAAGGTTGTTGCATCAGCAATGACAAAAGGTACGTTTAATAATCTCGCCAGTGTTTCAGCCAGCAAGGTTTTACCGCTGCCCGTTGGACCAATCAGCAAAATATTACTTTTGTTAAGTTCAACATCATTATTTTTTGCTTTAGTACGCAATCTTTTGTAATGATTGTAAACTGCAACAGCCAGAGTTTTTTTTGCAAATGACTGGCCTATGACGTATTCATCTAATGTTGTACGAATTTCTACAGGGGTTGGTAAATGTGATGATCCCCCTTCTGTTGTCTTTGCATTGTGGATTTCTTCATGAATAATTTCATTGCAAAGCGCAACACATTCATCGCATACATACACAGAAGGTCCTGCGATTAATTTACGGACCTCATGCTGGCTTTTTCCGCAAAATGAGCAATGTAATATTTTGTCTTTAGCTCCATTATTTGCCATGCGTAACCTCTTAATTAAGCGTTAAATTGCACACCACTCACATCATAGATGGAGACAGTCTTTAAAAAATCAAGACCAGAAGTTGTCAGGATAAGTATTCGATGCTGTCACCGAGTACCTACTTATCAGGATATTTTTTCTTTTGGTTTAATAAAAGTGCGTTCGGTTGATATTTTATCAATTAAATGATACTCAAGCGCTCTTTCAGGACTCATGAAGTTATCGCGATCGGTATCTTTCGCAATAACATCTTCCGGTTGACCCGTATGATGTGCCAGGATTTTATTGATACGGGTACGAATTTTCAGTGTTTCTTCCGCATGAATCATAATATCGGATGCCTGACCTTGCACACCACCCAAGGGTTGATGAATCATGACACGGGCATTAGGCAAACAGAATCGTTTCCCAGCCGCACCTCCCGCTAATAATAATGCGCCCATGCTGGCGGCTTGTCCCATGCACATCGTACTCACATCAGGTTTAATAAATTGCATGGTGTCATAGATTGCAAGCCCAGCTGTGACGACACCGCCTGGGGAATTAATATATAATGAGATATCTTTATCAGGATTTTCTGACTCTAAAAATAAAAGCTGCGCTACCACGAGATTAGATACCACATCATCAATAGGCCCAACGATAAATACAATGCGGTCTTTGAGTAATCTTGAAAAAATATCAAAAGAACGCTCGCCGCGTGCAGTTTGTTCTACAACAATTGGAACAAGATTTGCATTTATAACATCACTTTTGCTCATTGTTTTTTTCCTTTTTTAAGCTTTTATCAAATCCTCATAACTCAACATTTTTTCTGTGATCTGCACATCTTTTAAAAGCAGATCAACCACTTGCTCTTCCAAAATCTGCATCTCAATTTCTGCGTATGCACGCTTGTTTTTTGCATACCAATCCATGACTTCTGCAGGATTTTCATAAGCAGAAGACAATTTGCTTAAATAAACCTGAATACGTTCTTTGTCAGCAGAAATTTTGTGTATTTTAATCACTTCTGCAACCAGCAGCCCAAGCGCAACATTACGCTTTGCCATTTCATTGAATTGCGCCATTTCAGCGTCTGTATGCGAATGCTCATGTTCATGATGCGGATGAATTTCATCATGGATGCGGCTGGCTTCACGTTCAATTAATGCTGTGGGAATTTCTAGAGTATTTTGTTCAAGTAATTTATCAAAAACCTGGTTTTTTAATTTGGACTGGATGACTTTTTCCAGTTCACGCTCCAGGTTTTTACGAATTTCTGCTTGAAGATCTGATAATTCACCACTTTTTATGCCTAATTTTTTAATAAACACTTCATTCATTTCAGGTAATTCTGGTTCTTTCACTGTTAGCATTTTTAATGTGAAATCTGCCGTTTTTCCTGCCACCGCAGCGGAAAAATAATTTTCTGGAAAAATAATTTGAATAGTTTTTTCTTCGCCTGCTTTCATTCCCAAAAGGCCTTCTTCAAAGCCTGGAAGCATAGTTTTACTGCCTAATATAATGGCATAATCATGCGCTTGCCCACCCGCAAATGGAACGCCATCAATACTGCCAAGAAAATCAATCATGACTTGATCTTTTTCCTGTGCAGCACGATCGATTTTTTTCCAGGTTGTATGCTGTGCACGTAAATGATCGAGAACGCGCTGGATATCCTGATCAGTGATAGCTGCAATTTCTTTTTCCAGGGTTTTTAATTCGAAATGAAAATTTTCAATGATTGGCATAATTTCGAATGTTGCCACATATTCTAAAGGTTGATCAGGCATGATCATTCTGGGTTCTACTCTGGGAACACTCACAGGACTTAATTTTTCCTGGTTGAGTGCATCATTTAATGAGGATTGAATGACTTCACTTAATGCTTCCTGACGTGCTGTATCTCCGTAGCGCTGCTGAATAACTTTTAAAGGTGCTTTGCCTGGGCGAAAACCATCGATTTTTGCATTTTTTGCTAGTCTGGAAATACGTTTATCAAATACTTCATTTAATTTTTCAGCGGGTACAACAACAGTAAGACGACGTTCAAGTTTACTTGGAGCTTCAACAGATACTTGCATAACAATCCTCAAATCAGCAACATAAATTAATAAAAAAGTTTCTCGACTTCGCCCGTATTATAGTAAAAAATCCAACTTAATGAAATGAAAAGATTTTTGATGGAAACCAAAGGATTAATGCCTATTCATGTAAGTATTCGGCGGTTCTTTATTTTGACCTCCTTCCCCTTTCCCCTTCCTCCAAGAAAAACACTTGGAGGAAGGGGGACGTTCTAATTAAGCGCATCTGTATCGAAGCGTCCCCCTTCCTCCACATGCTTTTTGTGGAGGAAGGGGAAAGGGGAAGGAGGTAAAAAAACAAAAAACACGAA
>DATIJV010000090.1:0-17372 GCA_035478255.1 Gammaproteobacteria bacterium | reverse complement strand
GTTTTTTAGCATCTCATATTGCATCGACCTTTAAACGTTCTTCAATCGAAAAATCTCGCTGTAGAAAGAGCTACAGCTGCGATTTTTCTCAATCAGAACGTTTAAATCTCTCGCAATCTGAGCGCTAAAAACCCTAAAACTTATCTGCGAGAGGTATATCTCTTAGTTATATTATTATAACTCGTAAGATAACGAGTCGCAAGCTAACGTGTCATTGATTTATAAGTCTCTGATTGTATAAAACCCATTAAAAAAGAATATACTATTAGAATCAGTGAGGAGATTCATTGTGTCAAAACAAACGACCCATACAATCAGTATCACTGAAAAACAAGCATTGATTACGGCACTCCCTTGTTTTTCAGGGCTTTCGCCTCTGCAAAGTCTCGAACTGGCAGAGCTCATGGAAGAAATTCATTTTGAGCCGAATGAAGTTATTGTTGAAGAAAATTCTTTAATTGATTGCGTCTACATTGTGGTAGAAGGCACAGCCGAAATTTCTCATCTTACTGTCAGAGATTTAAGAAAAATAAAAATTAAACTTAGAAAACAATCGCCAAAAATGATTAAAACACCATTCGCCGTACTTCACACGGGCGAATCAATTGGACTTAACACGACAGGTTTTTTTTCTGAAACAGGTATACGAACAGCAACAGTTACTGCATTAACACCCATGACATTATTGTCACTTGATTTAAAAAAATTGCATGAGTTTTTAGAAAAATATCCTGACTTAAAATCTAATATGCTGCTTGCTTCAAAGCAGATGCTAAAGATTCAATTGATTAAACAATCCTTGCCATTCTCTCGTGTTTCTTATGATCGTTTGATGTGGTTGGCCAATCAGGTTGAAGAAATTACTGTTCCGGCAGGAACGATTATTTTTAAAGAAGGTGAAATGGGAGATCGATGTTATTTGATTCAATCGGGAGAAGTTGAAATTATAACGCATCATGAAGACAATTCCGTACATCAATTAGCTATTTTAAAAACTCCCACATTATTTGGCGAAGCGACACTCATTACACATGCTTCTCGAAATGCAACAGCACGTGCAATAGATGACTGCCGTCTGCTTGAATTGAAGCATACCTATTTATCAGAGTTGCTGGAATCTGAAAATAATGTTGCAAATACTTTTATGACACTGATGGTTGACCGCAGTAGACCATTAAAAAATCCGCATGTTACTGTGCATCAGCGCGTGACTCCAGATGAACAAACAATTTTTATTTTAAAAAATCCTGATAATGGCAGTTATTTCAAATTATCAGAAGAAGGCTCGTTTATCTGGCATCTCATGGATGGCCAACATACCATGCAAGAAATTACGATGAAATTATCTGATGAATATAATATTTTTGCGCCAGATGTAGTGGCTGCTCTTATTTCTAAATTAGCTAAGGCACAATTTGTGAGCCAGGTCGATATTGATAGTGAAGCAACTTTAGAAAAAAAATCAAAATGGATACGCGTGATGATAAAGATACGAAATTTATTAGAAGCACGAATTGCATTCGGCGATGCAGACAGATGGATCACGATTTTATATCAAAAATTTGCATTTATATTTTTTCATCCTGTCGGGAAAATATTGTTGGGATTGATTATTATTTCAGGAGTTGGCGCATTTGCCTTTTCTACACCTAAAATTATTCATATATTTCGTCATATTCATGACAGCTGGATCCTGATTTTATTTTTAATTCCTTTCACATTATTTTCTGTAGCATTACATGAGTTGGGACATGCTTTGGCGACAAAATATTATGGGCGTGAAGTGCATTACATGGGAATTGGCTGGTATTGGATGGGGCCTGTGGCATTTACAGATACTTCTGATATGTGGTTGAGTCCGCAGAAAGGTGCGCGTATTTTCGTAAATTTTGCGGGCGCTTATACCGATATTTTAGTGGCAGGAATTTCGGCTTTACTGATTTATTTTATATCGAATGCATATATTCAGGCATTTTTATGGATATTTGCATTATTTACTTATATTAATGCTTTCAGGATGCTGAATCCGCTGCAAGAATTAGATGGTTATTATGCATTGGTTGATTGGTTTGATCGGCCGCGTTTGCGTCAATCAGCGGTTGTGTGGCTGGTGAAGGAATTTCCGAGAGGAGTGCGCAATCCGAAATTGTTGAAATCCTATAAGGCAGAAATATATTATTGGTTGGCGTGTATTCTTTTTATGATATTGATAAGCTTGCTGACGTTATTTGTTCAGACGTTTATTTTTAAAATTTTGGGATTTAAGCCGAGTAGTTTATTGGTGAGTTTGGCATTTCCGATTATTGTCAGTTTATTATCATGTATGGGGATTATTGCGGATATGCGGAAGCAGTGACTTAACCCGAATATTTCATCATGAAACCTCATTAAAAGCTCAAAGACCACATGCTGACTGCGTTGCGAGTCAAAAATATTTCAGTCACATATTTCAATATGCTCCTGAAACATTTTTGACTCGCGCCTTGTCATCACGCGGCCTTTAAGCTTTTTCTGAGGCTCCCTGATGAAATATCCGGGTTACTTATTAATTTTCTTTTCCAATTCTTCTTGCCGGTCAATCGTTGCCAAAACTTTTTTTAAATCATCTTCATCCAGACTGATTCCCGCATCTTCTAATGCTTTTTTTGGGTTTAGTTTAAATTTTTTTTTAAAATCGTTTTCATCGTTTGTCCACTTTTCAAAAACATCTTGTAGTTTATTCATGATAAACCCATCCTAAATTTTCATCGGCAGAATCATCAATTCTTTACCTTGCAAATGTAATTGCCGCTGCAAAGTAGTCGGTGTTTCATTATGCAAAATACGTGTGACCCAATTATCATGTTCAAAAATCAATTTACTCGCAAAGAAAATACAATTCGGATATTTTTCTGCAACTTCTTCTGAAAGCTGTGTTAATTTTTCGACTGTATCCGTACCAAACGCAGAATAACTTTCTGCGGCAATACCATATTGCTGACAATAAGCGACAAAATAACTTAATGTGTCATTGACTTCCTGTGTCATTTTTTCAAGCGTAGTTCCTGCAGTAAAGCTTTCAACATCAACAATTCCAACACTCACAAAAATAAAATTTTTGAAATAACGCGGAAAAATACGTGAAACACACAACAATGTATGCATACCTACACCAAAACTTTTACCGACAAAAATCACAGCTGTAGGTTGATGCAGATCAGGAACGAGAGGAGGACTGGCTTTTTCAGTGATGGGTTGCTTTAATTGCGCATCAAGTTCAGCCAATTTTTTGTTGATAGAAATATAATGTTTTTTGATTAACAAACATAATCCAATGACAGCACACGTGATAATGACTGTAAACCAGCCGCCGGATTCAAATTTGGTCGCGAGTGTCACGCATAATATGCTGGAGGTAATCAGAAACGCAAAAATGGAAAATGCCAAACGTATTGGCCAGCGGGGAGAAGCTTTACTTCGTTGTTTTGCCCAAAAAACACTGAGTCCCAACAATGAAAGAGAAAATGTGATAAATACATTAATACTGTAGAGAATCACGAGTAGTGAAACACGTCCTCCGCTCCATAATAAAATAAGCAGAGCGGAGATCCCAAATAAAATTAACCCATTTTGAATCACAAGACGTGTGGATAAATGACGAAATCGATTCGGTAACCAGCTGTCTACTGCCATGTTGGCTAATACACTGGGGCCTGCTAAAAACCCTGTGTTGGCTGCAACTAACAACAATCCAGCTTCGAGCGCCAGTGTAATATAAAGTGAAATTTTACCAAAATTTGAATCACCCAAAATAGAATGAAATACAACTGCATTGAGTGTTTTTCCTGGAGTTGGCACCGCATTCCATAATAAATATAATAATATGATACCGGCTGCAGTGAAGCTTAAGGATACCGCCATGTAAAACATTGTCCATTTTCCGGTGCGTACGCGTGGTTCGCTTAATCGATTGACATTATTGGAAACAGCTTCCAGTCCGGTATAAGTTCCACTGCCGAGAGAATAAGCATGCAGCATGATGGCAATTAATGGCAGCCAGCCGATGCTGGCGGCGAGTGTTTGGGTTTCATTGACCGTGTCAGGAATAATTGCAATTAAACCTTTGCTGTGAACTGCTATGCCATAAACAATTAATCCAAAATGAATGACAACAAAACCTAAAAATATCGGTAAGATGAGTTTGATGGATTCTTTCATACCGCGTAAATTTACAATCATCATCAAAATAAGCAAAATGGATTCGGCTAATAATTTGTAGGGCCAAAATGATTTTGGCAGCATACTGAAAAATGAATCGGTGCCGCTCGCGACAGACACTGCGATCGTTAATACATAGTCGATAATTAATGCTGCGCCAGAAATAAGCCCGATATGTGATCCCAGTAATTGCGTTGCGACTTTATAGCCGCCACCGCCGCTTGGAAATAATTCAATTACCTGGTTATAACCTAAAGAAATAATAAAAACGGTAATTGCTGTGGCGAGAGCAATATAAAGTGCAAGATGTGAATTGTGTCCGAGAGCCACAAAAGCTTCTTCCGGTCCATAACAGGTGGAAGACAAACCGTCTGCGCCCAAGCCAATCCAGGCTAAAAAAGCGACCAGGGAAATATGCCGTAAGATATTAGGGCTGAAAGGATTCAGCGGATCGCCGATGACGTAGTGTTTTAATTTGGTTGTAAAAGACATAAAGTTTTCTTAAATATACCTCTCGCAGATGAGTTTTAGGTTTTTTAGCATCTCATATTGCATCGACCTTTAAACGTTCTTCAATCGAAAAAGCTCGATGTAGAAAAAACTACACCTGCGCTTTTTCTCAATCAGAACGTTTAAATCTCTCGCAATCTGAGCGCTAAAAAACCTAAAACTCATCTGCGAGAGGTATAATTTTTATTTTGGCGGCAAACGTAACGCGCCGTCCAAACGAATCACTTCCCCATTTAACATTTCATTCCTGATAATATGCAAAGCCAGTTTAGCATATTCTGCAGGATCAGCTAACCGTTTTGGAAATGGCACACTGTCAGCTAAAGCTGTGCGTGCTTCAGGCGGAATTTTATCAAACATTGGCGTATCTACCAACCCCGGCGCGATTGTCATGACACGAATTCCAAATTGTGCCAATTCACGCGCGGCAGGAAGGGTCAATGCCGCAACGCCGCCTTTTGAGGCACTGTATGCAGTTTGTCCTATTTGACCTTCAAATGCAGCGATAGAGGCGGTGTTAATAATGACTCCACGCTCAGAAGAGGGACCTAGCGGTTCCGCGGGGAGCATTGCAGCCGCAGCCAGTTGCATGACATTGAAAGTGCCGATCAGATTCACTTGAATGATCCGTTCAAATTCTTCTAAAGGAGAGGGGCCGAGTTTGCCAATCATTCGCTTGCTTTGGATAATTCCCGCACAATTGATGCAGACGCGTGCAACACCATGTAGAGATCCAGCGTATTGTATGGCGGCTTCCACGCTTTTTGCATTCGTGACATCGCATTGAATCGCGATACCGTTTATTTTTTTGGCAAGCTCATCGGCGGCTTCTTGATTAGTATCAAATAGAGCGACTTTTGCTCCCGCTTTGCTTAAGCGTATTGCTGTGGCAGCTCCCATGCCTGATGCGCCGCCACTGATAATGACAGCACAATTTTTTATTTTCATCTTGAATTCCTTTTAAAAATCTTTCGAATCAGAGATACTTATAAAGAAGTGTAATGGCTATAGCTCTTCAGATAAATATTTTGGATTATAGCGCTCAGATGGACACCAGATCGAGATTTATTTTTGCAAAAAAAGCGGAGGAATACTTGCAGTATTTCGAGAATTTTTTTGCAAAAATAAATCTTGAGATGGTGTTCAGATGAGATGCTATAATCCAAAATATTTATCTGAAGAGCTATAGTAAGGAGCAAAGAATGAAAGTTCTTGTTGCGATAAAAAGAGTCATCGATTTTGCTGCAATGATTCGAGTCAAAAAAGATGAAAGCGGTGTAGAAACAGATAACGTAAAAATGTCAATGAATCCATTCGATGAAATTGCAGTTGAAGAAGCTGTGAGATTAAAAGAGCAAGGCATCGCGAAAGAAATCATTGTCGTTTCGATTGGATCACACCAAAATCAGGAAACCTTACGTACTGCTTTAGCGATGGGTGCGGATCGTGCTTTTCTCGTAGAAACAAATCAGGATATTCAACCGTTAGCTGCCGCAAAAATTTTGCGAGTGATTACAGAAAAAGAATCCCCGAAAATTATTATTCTTGGCAAACAGGCGATTGACAGCGACAACAATCAAGTCGGGCAAATGTTAGCAGGATTGTTAAATTGGCCGCAAGGAACATTTGCTTCCAAAATTATGATACAGGATGAATTTGCCGAAGTTACGCGAGAAATTGATGGCGGACTGGAAACTTTAAAATTGAAATTACCTGCTGTGATTACAACGGATTTACGTTTGAATGTGCCTCGCTATCTTGCTTTGCCTAATATCGTGCAAGCGAAACGAAAAACTATTAGCATTATTCCAGCAGCAGAATTATCTGTGGATATTCTGCCTCGTCTGGAAATTGTAAAAGTAACTGCACCTTTAAAACGCCGCGCCGGCGTAAAAGTGAAAAGTGTGAAAGAATTGATAGACAAATTGCGCAATGAAGCGCGGGTGATTACATGAAAATATTAATGATCATAGAACATGATAATAAAATTTTAAAATCTGCCAACTTTCATACGCTCGAAGCCTTGCAATCATTAGAAGGAAAAATAGATATTTTGATTGCGGGCTATCAATGTGATGCCATCGTAGAACAAGCAAAAAAATTATTAACTATTCAGAAAATTCGTGTAGCAGACGCTCACGAATATCAATATCAATTAGCAGAAAATTTAGCACCTCTAATCGCTGAAATTTCAAAAGAGTATGAAATGATTGCGATGGCAGCAACAACGTTCGGCAAAAATATTTTGCCGCGCGTCGCGGCGTTACGAGATGTTTCAATGGTTTCCGATGTTACACAAATTATTTCAGCTGATACTTTTATTCGTCCAATTTATGCAGGCAATGCACTTTTAACGGTAAAAAGCCATGATAAAATTAAAATGCTGACTGTGCGAATGACAGCATTTTCTCCGATGAAATCAGGTGACAATGAAAATGTTATCGTTGAAAAAATTACCCAAATTATTCCCAATACACTTTCTGAATTTGTGGGCCAGCAATTAACGGTTTCTGAAAGACCAGAATTGACAGACGCGCGTATTGTGATTTCTGGAGGGCGCGGTTTAAAAAGCGCGGAAAATTTTAAAAAACTGGAAGCATTTGCAGATAGTATTGGTGCAGCGGTAGGTGCTTCGCGTGCTGCAGTCGATGCAGGTTTTGCGCCAAATGATTATCAAGTCGGACAGACTGGCAAGGTCGTTGCGCCCGAGCTTTATATTGCTGTTGGAATTTCAGGCGCGATTCAACATTTGGCAGGCATGAAAGACAGCAAAGTCATTGTAGCGATTAATACGGATCCCGATGCGCCTATTTTTCAGATCGCAGATTATGGGTTGGTTGGAGATATCTTGACTCTATTGCCTGAGTTACAAAAGGAATTGTCTGAATGCGTTTAATATTTTTATACTTCGCGCGGTCGTAAATTGCGGATCCAAAATCCACGTAACCTATTGATTAATAAAGAAATTCCTGAAAAATTTGCGTAAAAACCCGATTTTGCCCATTTTTCTGAAAAAAATACGTTATTAATCATACACTTAAGCACTAATTCTCAGGATAAAAAAAATCGCACACAGTTCATATCAAAGAATTATTTTAGAAAATTTTTTCTTCTGAAGAAAGCAAGGCAAATAAAGCAGAAAAAATGGTAAAAATTGTTATAATTAATGAGAGTGTTACGAATTTAAAACAGATGTGAAAAATATGACCATTGATAATGAAAACAAAATAGATCAGGACGAGGAAGAAGACCAGGGCGGTCAAAGCGGAGAAAGCGGCGGTCTGGGCGGGACTGGCAGCGAGGTACACTTTCGTTATAAAGATGCAATGTCTATTGAACCGCGCGATGATTCGTTACCGCCTTCAGAAATCAGACGATTATTATCCGTTCATAAAGATTTACACAAAGAGCGTGTCAATAAACAAAAACAAACGCGTAAAGAACGTGCTCTATTAAAGTTGCAGGAAAGACGCCTTGCCGTAGATCGCCGTGCGCGTTTGGGGGGTTACGGTGCTGGACGAGAATCGCCTTTCAAACAACATCCTATTACCAATAAAGCGCAATTTAGCGGCATGGATCGTCAAGTGATTTCTTTGCCGAGTGAAAATACTGCAGAAATCAATGAAGATAGACGCAATGATTTGGAAAATCGTTTAGAGAACCGTCTGGAAAATCGCAACGAATTGCGTTATCAAAATGCACCTAAATTTAATCCTAAACCGCGGCCTTTTTAATTTGTGGAAATAAATATGCTTTCACTTGCTGATGCCATTTTGGAAGAGAAAATTGATGTAGTAAAAAATTTATTACAGCATGGTACTGCTGTGAATGATATTGATGAATATGGATTTTCACCTTTAATTGAGTCAGCGATTGCTAATAATTTTTCAATTACCAAAATACTCATAAAATACGGTGCAGATCCCAATCAGATCGATATGTTGGGAGGCACAGCGTTACATTGGGCGGCTGAAAATAATAATATTTTGATTGCACAATTACTCCTGGAAAAAGGTGCAGATCCTAACGCATATAATTTTACCGGACAACCCATTCTGGTTATGCCATTATTGCGTCAACAACATGATTTGAAAAAATTATTACTTAAATTTGGTGCTGATTTAAATTTCGCACAAGATTATATCAATACAAAATTATTAGGGCATATGTTTGAACTGGTAGGAACGGCTGACATTATTGATCCTAAAAATAATTTTGTGGAAGTTGATTTTGAAGGTTTTTTTCTTGAAGTGAGTTTAGGTATTATTGCTGATTCTCTCGCGCAATTTAAAAATCATTTTGCAGGAAGGCAGTTGCGTCGTTATATTAATTTGTTTCAGGTAGTAATTGATGTCATTTATCGTGCTTCGCAATTAATCAAATATCAACAATATCAAGTTAATATTGAAAAATACCAGACAGAAATTCATTCGCTGATTGAACAGGAACCGTTAATTATTCCCATCGGTTATGAAGGGCATGCCATTACGCTTATCAAATTAGGAGATATTTTAGTGAAATGCGACCGTCGGGAAGATAGTCGTCATTATGATAATATCATGATATATCAAATGCGCCGATCTTCATTACTCAATACGGAATTTATCAAGAAATTAATTTATGAAAAACAATCAGATCATTTCATTAATGAAGGATTATCTGATTTATTGGATTTGCAGCCTATTACTGAATTAAAAGTTCGTGCGCAAATTAGCGGAAATTGTTCATGGGCAAATGTTGAAGCATGCATTCCCGCATTGTTTTTTTTATTGTTTAGCAGCAGTGACGATTTTTCTGAAAATATTTCACGTTATAAAAATCTTGTGCTCAGTTTTTTTGGTCAGTGGCGCGAGTGGAATAAAGATCGCTCATTACAATTTTGCATTCAAAGTTTCAAGCAATCCGATAGCATCAGAAAAGCCTGCAAAGCAGAAATTCTCGCAGCAATTTTATTTCAAAGTTGCGGTGGTGTTTCGCCCATTGACAGTGAGCGAGCAGAATCTATTTTGAATGTCATCACGATGCCTGAGTATGACCATGTTTTGCAAAATTATATTCGTTCTTATTGTTATGAAGATTATAGCGAAGAAGGACAGAATTTTTTGCGGCTATTACGCAATTATGGTTATAAAATATAATTTTATAGGAATTGTTATGAATTCAAAATTATTAGGCAGTATTCTGCTCATCATAGGTACTTCAATTGGAGCGGCCATGTTGGGCTTACCCATCGCAGCCGCTGAACTGGGTTTTGTGGGCTCATTAATTCTTTTATTGGTCTGCTGGTTCATCATGATAGCCGGCGCATTTTTGATATTGGAAGTGAATTTATGGTTACCGCAAAACAGTAATCTCATATCAATGGCCAAAAGCACAATCGGCCCTTTAGGCCAGATCATCGCCTGGATAACGTATTTATTGCTGTTTTATTCTCTTTTATGTGCTTATATTGCGGGCGGAAGTGATTTATTTCATAACTTATTACAAGCAGCGGGGTTGAAAATTCCAGCATGGACAACAGCGGTTCTTTTCACTTTAATTTTCAGTTCAATTGTTTTTTTAGGAATTCGTTCAGTCGATTGGGCTAATCGTGTTCTGATGTTGACAAAATTTTCTGTTTTTTTTGTGCTAATTTTCATGCTGATTTTTTCGATATCGCCTGATAAATTGCTTCAGGGAAATTTACATCATTTAACATCCATTTCTGCAATCATGGTGACTGCAACCTCATTTGGCTGGGCTACTCTGATTCCCAGTTTGCGCGTGTATTTTGCGGGTGATTTAAAAAAACTTAAACTGGCCATGATCATAGGCAGTATCATTCCACTGATTTGTTATATTATTTGGGATGCCGTCATTATGGGAATTATTCCTTTGACGGGTGAAAATAGCTTGGTTTTCATTTTACATTCTGCTAATTCTACCAGTGATCTGGTAAACATATTAAGCTCTTCAGTGAATAAAAATTCAGTGATTTTTTCCGTAAAATTATTTACTTCTATTTGTGTTCTCACATCATTTTTGGGTGTTTCATTATGCCTCACTGATTTTTTTGCTGATGGCTTTCATTTAGAAAAAAAGGGGAAAAACCGTCTTATTTTGCATGCAATAACGTTTATTCCTGCTTTGGGAATTGCCATTATATTTCCTCATGCTTTTATTAAAGCACTTGCCTATGCTGGAATGTATTGCGTTATATTATTGATATTATTGCCTGCGTGGATGGCATGGTGCGGGCGTTATCATCAAAATAAGCAAAGTCAATTCAAGGTCCCTGGCGGAAAGATTTTTTTAAGTATGCTGATGGTATTCTCACTTATTTTAATCGTGAAATTTTGTGTTTAAAGGTATGCATGGTATATACTGATTGCTCAATAACAGGATGAAAGGTGAAATGTGGGAAAGAGTTTTAATAAAGTATTACAAGGGTATCAGACATTTCGAAAAAAATATGTTCTGGGCGATCAGTCTATTATGCAATATTTATCGCATTATGGGCAGCAGCCCAAAGTGATGGTTGTAGCCTGTTGTGATTCGCGTGTGGATCCTGCTTTAATTTTGCAGTGTGATCCGGGCGATTTATTTGTCGTGCGCAATGTGGCCAACATCATTCCGCCTTATGAAAAAGATGAAGCACATCATGGTACGAGTGCGGCATTAGAATTTGGTATTCGATTTTTGGAAGTGGAAGAACTTATTTTATTAGGCCATAGCCAGTGTGGAGGAATTCAGGCATTATTGAATAGTCGCGATACCAACAATAATGACTTTATTAATAATTGGGTTTCGCTGATTAAAGCGCAAGATTACAGTTCGCATGATGTTGATGTGTGTGCTAAATCAGCTTTGCATCAATCTTATCAAAATTGTCTGACTTTCCCTTGGCTTGTTGAGAAAGTAAATGAAAAAAAATTGAATATACATTTATGGTTTTTTGATATTAAAATGGGAAAAATTTTTACTTACTCAAATATTCAGAAAGAATATCAATCTCTAGAAAATCTACCTCTCGCAGATGAGTTTTAGGTTTTTTAGCACTCAGATTGCGAGAGGTATTTATGCATAAATTAATAAAATTACAACCTGGTGATAGTGTTGAAATTATTGCTCCTGCATCACGCTGCACCGACCAGCATTTGTCTGAAATAAAAAATCTGCTTGCTTCCTGGCAATTGGAATGTCTGGTTTCTTCTCAAATTTTTGGAAAAGATTTACTGTGTGCGAATTCAGATGAAATGCGGTTTGATTTATTAAAAAACGCGTTGCAAAATCCGAAGACAAAAGCACTGATTTGTGCGCGCGGTGGTTATGGCTCGATGCGTCTTATTCCTGAATTAGCCAAATGCTCTTTACCAATTTCTCCAAAATTACTTGTGGGCATGAGTGATATCACCGCGTTGAACTTATTTTTTCAACAAGCATGGCAGTGGCCGGTTTTGCATGGAGCTTTGGCAAAAGATAAATTTTCAGCGGAATCGATTGCTTCATTAAAAACAATTTTAATGGGAGAGGTCAATCAGGTTGAATTTTCTGGTGTTTCGCTTAATGCACCTGCAGAAAGTAATCGCATCATTGAAACGAGCGTAACCGGCGGTAATTTATGTTTAGTGCAATCGAGCATTGGAACCTTGTGGCAAATAGATGCAAAAAATAAAATAATTCTTCTTGAAGAAATTGGAGAACGTGCTTATCGGGTAGATCGTATGTTGGAACATTTGCAGCAAGCTAATATTTTTAAAGACGCAGCTGCAGTGTTATTGGGAGATTTTCTTGAAGGAAAAGAACCCGATGGATCTTCATTAATTCAGGCAGTATTAGATCGGTTTGCACGTGCGAGTCAAATTCCAGTGGTGCAAGTTCGAGGAATTGGCCATGGATATAATAATTTTCCAATACCATTGGGCACGCGAGTGGAACTTAAATTAGGTAAGGAAATTAAATTGATTTGCAGGGTGTAGGTTGGATTATTCTAATCACACATTGATGTAACCATTTATTCGCCGTCATCGCGAGGCTGCGAAGCACGTAAACTGCCAAAAAATGAAAAAGAAAAAGCATTAAAATATAAATCTGACTATGAAAATCGGAATAATAAAGGTGACTATTATGAGCAAAAAAACGATCTCTACATTTGATCGCGAAATGAAAAACGCGAAATTCAAAAAAGCTTTTGAAAAAAATTATAAAGAATTGCTCTTATCTGAACTGCTAATTGCGATGATGGAAAATGATGAAAAATCAGTAAGAGTGTTAGCAAAAGAAGTAGGAATATCTCCAACTATTATTCAAAAAATTCGTTCTGGTAAACAAGATGATATTAAAATAAGTAACTTTGTTAGTATTGTACATGCCTGTGGTTACAAAGTTATATTAGAAAAAAATAACGAACGTTTTGAAATTCAAGATAAGAAATTAAAAAATAAACATTTATTAAATTTTGTTTCGGCAGAAGTATGAAGAATAGGATAATTTATGGAAATATTATTTCAATTAGTGATCCTGGGCAAAGGCCATCCTTGCCCAGGATGTTTTCACATTTATTAATAATTTTATTTTAAAGCACCAGTACGCATATCATTCACCAAATTGGCAACTTGTGATGATCCTAAACCGGTTACGTAATCATAGCCAATTTGCGCATTACAATAATATCCACACATGCCATTGTTTCCTATCATAATATCATGATAATCCCTTCCATAATGTTTCAGTGCAGCTATATACAACAAATTACTAAAATTCGTTAAACGAGGAGGGATGCTAGCAGAATTTGCGTCAGCAAGTAATGCAGCCCATTGTGGCGCAGAAGCACTTGTTCCGCCTATGATTAACCAGCCATAATTGCCAAAACTGTCTGGGGTAGAATCATACACAGAAAATCCAGTGTTTGGGTCAGCGTTGTAAGAAACGTCAGGAACGCCGCGTTTTCTAAAAGGATTATTGGGTATTTGATAACTTACCTGATAAGCAGGTTCATTTTCATATAGACTCAAGCCGCCGCCGCTCCCTGACCATGCAGTTTCGCTTATATAAGCAGACGTTATGGGATCAATATATAAAGTGGTCCCGCCAACACTCAATACATAGGGAGATGCAGCAGGATATATGATACCGTGTCCCCCGTCACCTGAAGCGGCTACGTAGGTAACATTCGGATTATTGAATCCAACATCTATAGCTGTTTCATTAGGATCTTCAGGACTGCCCCAGCTCATGGAGACAAAATTCGCGCCATTGAATGTCGCAACTTGTACTGCTCGCATCAAAGAATCCATACGGTCATCCGTTGCTTCGACTAATAAAATTTTAGCGCGTGGTGCCATGGCATGGGCCCACTCTACATCGAGTGTTGTTTCGACAGCCCAATCGCCATTGAGTTGGGGTTTAAATCCATCAGCATATATTTTTCTGAAACATCCATTAAAGGTTGTGCAAGGCTTTAACCCGAAGGTACTGTTAAACACACTTAAGTCATTTTCAATGGTAGGCGCATCATAAGCATCTACTAGCGCGATGGTTTGTCCTGCTCCCCATCTACCCAGGCTCGTAAATCCATAAGCAATTGAAACCTGATTGGGTGATAACCCTGTCGGTAAACCATTCGGTGTATTGGGTTTAATAATGTGAGGGGCGTGTGCAATACCATTTAAATGTGGTAAAGGAACAGCATTAGCATTGACACTGAGAAAGCCCATTACAATAGAAGTGAGTGAAGCGAGTTTAAGCGTAGTTTGTTTATGCATAATTATATCCTTATAAATAATGAATCAATGAATAACCGTTATCCATAGGACCTAGTACACTGTAAAGTTAATTTTTAATACCTCCTTCCCCTATCACCGAATTCCACAAAAAGCATGTGGAAGAAGGGGGACGTTCTAATTTAACATATCTGTATCGGAGCGTCCCCCTTCCTCACATACTTTTTGTGGAATTCGGTGATAGGGGAAGGAGGTCAAAATAAAGAACCACGAGAGACTGTCACCGAATACTTACTACATATAAGGTAAGTGGGAATTGGCGCCTTATTTTTCAGTTTGAACAGACCAACGCCATTTTAGTTGATTATATTGATTACCATTAGCTATGAGGTAGATATTTATGATAATGCACAATCCACCGCATCCGGGGTTAGTTGTAAAACGCATGTTAATTGATAGTGCAGAATTATCTGTTACCGAAGCTGCAAAAGCATTAGGTGTTGGCCGTGTAACATTATCAAAAATTCTTAACAAAAAATCAGGAATTAGCCCTGAAATGGCTGTTAGATTATCTTTGGCTTTAAATACAAGTAGCGAAATGTGGATTAACATGCAAAGCATGTATGATCTATGGCAAGCAGAGAAAAAAAGAAAACATCTTCGAGCAAGCATTATGAAAATTAAAGTCCATCAAGTAGCTGCTTGATTTGGCCGGCCGGTAAAATTAGCACCGGGGTAACCCTTTTTCATAACATTTTTTCTGGACTTCAAGATCAATTTTAAAATATGTTTTTTCTGCAGTATTAATAATAATTTCTTTAACAAATGCATGGGGAGATAATAATAAAAGTCCTTTCATGATGGTATAAATATCTTTGGTGTTTATCATTTCATTTTCAGGAATAGGAGCGCCATTCGCCATGTCGGTTGCAACAAAACCTGGACAAATAGCAGTAAATTTTATTCCTTGTGAAGAATATTCTGCGTGCAAGGATTCTGTTAATCCAACGAGGGCAAATTTCGAACTGGTGTATGCTCCAAGATTGGCATATCCGATTTTTCCTGCGAGGGACGCAATATTAAAAACATATCCATGGCCTTGTTTTTTCATATACGGAATAATTATTTTTATCAAAACCAGTTGGGCTTTAAAATTGGTCTCAAACAATTTTTTATAATCTTCAAGAGTGGTCTCTAACGTTCCATAAATAAATATTCCTGCATTATTTACAAGAACATCACATCTTCCCCATTTTTTTAAAACTTGCTCAAGTTGTTCGCTCATCAGATCAGATTGCGTAATATCACCAATGATCAATTCTGTTTGCACGGGATATTTTTTTAATTCATTTTGAAATTCAATTAATTGGTCTTTTTTACGAGAAATGAGAATTAAATTATATCCATCCTGAGCGAAATTCCGCGCTACTTCTTTTCCAATACCCCGATTAGCGCCTGTTATAATGGCAACTTTTTCTGTTTTCATATTATTACCGAATCTTAAAAATGTGTGTGCAGGGTAGAAGGGCGTGTCATCAAATTGATGACACGCCCTCATTTAAGACGAAGTCTTAAAATCCAGTGAGAAATTTTGAACAGGCTCTAAGAAAAACTTATCTTATTACTGTTCTTAACATCAAAGCTGGTGGCATCAGCTTATTCATTTCAGGATCAAAATAACTATAATAACAACTGATCTGTCTACCGTGTGCTGTCTTTTCAACGCGCATCAAATCAAACGCAAGCGATTTTCCCTGGTCCGTATAAAAAACTTTTTCACTCCATCCCGATATTCGTTGAAAATTGCTAACTTTTTCAACAGGCGGACATTCATTTGCAAAAACTGGGGTTAAAAAAACGAAAACACTTAACAGAAATCCTATCTGATAAAGTCGCATGTTTCATCTCCCTGTTTCAATGAGTTAGGTCCTTATAGTCTAAGTCAAAATCATTATTTTTCACAACTATTCAATGAGATATTCTATCATTAAGAATTGTTTAATATTTGATCTGTAGAATGGTGTTGGATGATTGATTAATTCAAAATATTGACAACATCATCAAATATGTCTAGTATGTGCGCTTCGCAGCGAGTGTCATTTCAATCATAAAGCGTACATCAAAATGTTTTACCAGTAATACCCTATTAACATAACTTGAGAAGCAATCATGAAAAAACTTAAAAATTTACTATTTGTTTTTGCGTTCGTAAGCGTTGTGGGTTGGGGCCCATTCACTTTTTATACCTCATCAAATAATAATGCAACCATCGGATCAAACAGTTGGCTCACAAATGAAAGCAAAATTATCAGCTCGCAAGCAGCTAATATCAGTCCTGATGCTGTCAAAACTAGTTTAAAAGCTTATCAAAAAGCACGGCAGGAAGGTTTGGACAATAAAGAAATGTTGACCATTATTGATTTTACAAAACCTTCACGAGATCCCCGTCTTTTAGTGTTCGATGTCAGAAATCAAAAAGTTTTATTTAATACTTGGGTTGCGCACGGCCAAAGAAGCGGCGACGAAACTGCTACCTCATTTTCAAATGATAGGCATAGTTTAAAGTCTAGTCTGGGCGTGTTTGTGACATCGGATGTTTATAGTGGTAAGCACGGCCAATCATTAAGAGTGAAAGGGCTGGAACCTGGAATTAATGATAATGCCTATCGACGCAACATCGTGTTTCATAGCGCAGAATATGTAGGCGAAGATGTGGCTAAATCACGGGGCAGGCTTGGACGCAGCTGGGGTTGTATGGCAGTAGATCCTAATACTATTAAACCTCTGATTAACGCAATTAAAGGTAATACGTTGATTGTGGCGTATTCTCAAGATGAAAGTTGGTTAAAGACTTCTTCTTTTTTAACTTGATTTTATAAAAATTTATTTCAACCCTACAACACGTCGTCCCGGCGTGCTTCTGGCCGGGATCCAGTGTCTTTAAAGGCGCTGGATC
The DNA here is from genome assembly GCA_035478255.1 of Gammaproteobacteria bacterium. Taxonomy (GTDB): domain Bacteria; phylum Pseudomonadota; class Gammaproteobacteria; order DSM-16500; family DSM-16500; genus DATIJJ01. Next base: position 8 of record DATIJV010000090.1, on the reverse strand, counting down.
CCGCGGGC
>DATIJV010000089.1:0-17626 GCA_035478255.1 Gammaproteobacteria bacterium | reverse complement strand
GGTGCAATTGCCTGAAGGAGTTGAAATGGTTATGCCGGGAGATAACATCAAGATGGTCGTAACGTTGATAGGTCCTATTGCAATGGAAGAAGGTTTACGATTTGCAATTCGTGAAGGTGGCCGTACCGTCGGTGCGGGTGTTGTTACTAAAGTATTAGAGTAATCACTATGGCAATTGGAAAAAATCAAAGAATACGAATCCGCTTAAAAGCGTTTGATCATCGACTGATTGATCGCTCGACGCGTGAAATAGTTGAGACGGCAAAGCGTACAGGCGCCCAAGTTCGAGGCCCTATTCCTTTACCGACACAAATTGAACGGTATACCGTGCTAATTTCTCCGCATGTTGATAAAGATGCGCGGGATCAATACGAACTCCGAACGCATAAACGTGTTGTTGATATCAATCAACCAACGGATAAGACAATTGATGCGCTCATGAAGTTAGATTTGGCGGCGGGTGTAGATGTGCAAATTAGTGTTGATGCAGAAGATTAATCAGGCTGAAATGCCAGTTTTGAGGCGAAGACAATGGCTATAGGTTTAGTCGGACGAAAATGTGGAATGACTCGAGTTTTTACCGAGGATGGAGCTTCGATTCCTGTTACAGTAATTGAAGTTTTACCGAATCGAGTTACCCAAATTAAAACAATAGAGAATGATGGTTACCAGGCGATTCAGGTGACTACGGGTACTTGCAAGCGCTCAAGAGTCACCAAGCCAATGGCAGGGCATTATGCGAAAGCAAGTGTTGAGCCAGGCCGTGGTTTGTGGGAATTCACAGTCAATAAGCTTGATGACTTTACAGTAGGTTCAGAGTTGAAAGTGGATCTCTTTAATGTAGGTCAGTTAGTCGATGTGGTTGGTATTACCAAAGGTAAAGGTTATGCGGGCACGATCAAACGCCATCACTTTGCGGGCCAGGATGCGACTCACGGTAACTCATTATCTCACCGTGTTCCAGGGTCTATCGGACAACGTCAATCACCCGGAAAAGTATTTAAAGGCAAAAAAATGTCAGGCCATTTAGGGAACAAGCAGCGAACGATTCAATCGCAGAAAATTGTTCGATTAGATGCTGACAGAAACCTGATATTGATTAGGGGAGCTGTACCCGGCGCTCCGGGCTCTGACGTGATTATTCGTCCGGCCGTTAAAGACAAGAAGAGTGGGGAGACTAACTAATGGAGCTCAATTTACTAGGTTCAACAAAATCAACAATTGAAGTGGCTGAAGGTGTCTTTGGCTGCAAATTTAATGAACCACTGATTCATCAAGTTGTCACTGCATTTCTTGCTGCTGCTCGAGCAGGGACTGTCGCGCAAAAAACACGTTCCGAAGTACGAGGCGGCGGCGCTAAGCCTTTTCGCCAAAAAGGAACAGGGCGTGCGCGTGCAGGTACTATCAGAAGCCCGCTTTGGCGTAAGGGCGGTGTGATATTTGCGGCAAAACCCAGGAATTATGAACAAAAAATCAATAAAAAAATGTATCGCGGAGCAATTCGTTCAATATTTTCAGAGTTGATCCGATTGGAGCGATTGCTTGTGGTGGAGTCTTTTCTCGCTGAAACACACAAGACAAAAGATTTGTTAAAGAATTTAAACGAACTCAAGCTGAGTAAAAATGTTTTGATTATTACCGAAGCTCTTGATGAAAATCTTTATTTAGCAGCACGTAATTTACCATCTGTCGAAGTTCGCGATGTGGCTGCAATAGACCCTGTTTGCTTGGTCGGTGCAGAAAAAATATTGATTACTGCTCCAGCGCTTAAGCAGGTCGAGGAGTTGTTAAAATGAAACAAGAACATCTTTTAAAAATTATCGTATCACCTTATATATCTGAAAAAGCCACACTGGCTTCTGAAAAACGAGGTGAATATGTATTTAGAGTAGCTCATCACGCTGTTAAGCCCGAGATTAAAGAAGCGGTTGAATTACTCTTTAAAACCAAAGTTAAATCTGTTCGAATCGTCAATGTAAAGACTAAGCCGAAGCGCTTTGGCAACATTGAAGGACGCAGTAAAAAATGGAAAAAAGCATACGTTGCATTAGAAGCCGGACAACAAATTGATTTTGGCGGTGGCCAGGCATAAGTTGACCCTGTAAATAAGTGAATTACTGCTGAAAACGCAAAAAGTACTTGGAATTTGCGCATACAGCATTATAATAGCGCGATTTTCCGCCTGTAATTGGGTCTTTAGATAGCGTAAGAGGTATATATGGCATTAGAAAAGGCTAAACCGACTTCACCAGGTCAGCGTTTTGTCGTCAAAGTAACGGCTAAAGAACTCCATAAGGGAAGACCTTATCAGCCTTTGGTGGGCCGAAAAAAGAAAACTGGCGGCCGTAACAATGCGGGAAGAATAACATGCCGGCACATAGGCGGCGGTCACAAACAGCTTTATCGTGTACTTGATTTTAAACGTAATAAAGATGGGATACCCGCACGTGTCGAGCGTCTCGAGTATGATCCCAACCGCAGCGCACATATTGCATTAATATTGTATGCCGATGGGGAAAGAAGATATATTATCGCACCAAACAGCTTGAAAGCCGGCGATGAAGTTGCTTCAGGCCCAGAGTCAGTTATTAAAATAGGAAATTGTTTGCCATTAACTAACATTCCTATTGGGTCAACCATTCATTGTCTGGAGTTAAAGCCAGGCAAGGGTGCGCAGCTTGCGCGTAGTGCGGGAACTTCAGTGCAATTGATTGCGCGAGAAGGTATTTATGCAACCGTCAGACTACGTTCAGGCGAAATGAGAAAAGTCTTGGCTGATTGCCGCGCTGTAATTGGCGAAGTGAGCAATACAGAACATAACTTGAGATCACTCGGAAAAGCAGGCGCAACAAGAAGACGTGGTATACGTCCAACTGTACGTGGTGTTGCAATGAATCCTATTGATCACCCGCATGGTGGTGGTGAAGGTAAAACATCTGGCGGGCGCCACCCTGTGAGTCCCTGGGGTGTTCCTACCAAGGGGTACAAAACCCGTAAGAATAAACGTACGAACAAATTTATCGTTCGAGATAGAGATCGTAGCTAGAGCAGCTTAAACCGGAATATTATGATGAGGATATAAACGTGCCGCGTTCAGTAAAGAAAGGACCATTTGTAGACTTGCACTTAATGAAAAAAGTGGATGCAGCCATTGCTTCCAGCAATAAGAAACCTATTAAAACATGGTCACGAAGATCCATGATATTGCCTGAAATGGTAGGTATTACTATAGCAGTACATAACGGCAGACTTCATGTGCCTGTGTTTATCACTGAAAACATGGTTGGCTACAAATTAGGAGAGTTCGCTGCAACAAGAACTTTTAAAGGCCATTCCGGTGATAAGAAAGCGAAGACAGAAGAGAAATCGTCATAAAGATTAAGTAGGGGGTAGATGGTGGACGTTGCAGCAAGATTAAGAAATACCAGGCTGTCTGCGCAGAAGTGCCGTCTGATTTGCGATCAAATCAGAGGGAAATCTGTTGAACGCGCTCTGGACATATTGAAGTTTAGTAATAAGAAAGCCGCAGCAATAGTCAAAAAAGTGCTCGAATCAGCAATTGCCAACGCAGAAAATAATGCTGGAGCAGATATTGACGAATTGAAAGTAAAAACTATTTTTGCTGATCAAGCTGCAATGTATAAACGCATGCATGCCAGAGCAAAAGGGCGGGGGTGCCGAATTTTGAAACCAACCTGCCATATTACCATTATCGTGTCTGATGAGGAGAAAAACTAATGGGCCAGAAAGTTCATCCCACAGGCATACGCTTAGGTATTGTCAAAGATTGGTCATCCAGATGGTATGCCACATCTAAAGATTTTGCAGACACGCTTTGTGCGGATATTAAAGTACGCGAATATTTATATAAAAAATTAGCCCAGGCAGGAATTAGTCGAATTCAAATAGACCGACCTGCAAGAAACGCAAAGATTATCGTATATACTGCTCGTCCTGGCGTCATTATTGGCAAGAGTGGAAAAGAAGTTGAAACTTTACGTGATGAAATTAACAAAATATTGAACGTGCCAGTGCATGTGAGTATTGAAGAAGTTCGTAAACCTGAGCTGGATGCAAAATTGGTTGCTGAAGCAGTTGCTCAACAATTAGAAAAACGTGTTATGTTCAGACGTGCTATGAAGCGCGCTGTCACTACAGCCATGAAATTAGGTGCTAAAGGTATCAAAATTTGTGTTAGTGGACGGTTGGGCGGAGCGGAAATTGCACGTTGTGAATGGTATAGAGAAGGCAGGGTTCCATTGCACACACTTCGCGCGGATATTGATTACGGCACTGGAGAAGCTTTCACCACATACGGTGTCATAGGTGTTAAAGTCTGGATATTCAAAGGCGAAGTGATTGGTGATAAAGATCAAGCTGAAAGTGGAACTGAAAAAACTTCGGCTAAACAGGAGAAGTAACAATGATGCAACCGAAGCGAACTAAATATCGCAAACAATTTAAAGGTCGTAATCGCGGTGTTGCAACTCGAGGAAACAAAGTCAGTTTTGGTGAGTATGGCTTAAAGGCAGTCGAACTGGGGCGAATTACCTCGCGTCAAATTGAAGCAGCAAGACGTGCCATGTCACGCCATATTAAGCGAGGCGGCAAAATCTGGATCCGCATCTTTCCAGACAAGCCCATTTCCAAGAAGCCATTGGAAGTGCGAATGGGAAGCGGCAAAGGTAATGTTGAGTATTGGGTTGCCTTGGTACAACCTGGCCGAATGATGTTTGAAATTGAGGGCGTTCCAGAAGATTTGGCACGTGAGGCATTAAGATTGGCAGCTGATAAGTTGCCCATTAAAACTGTATTCGAAAGTCGGACGATAATGTAATGAAAGCCAGCGAATTAAAAAGTAAATCAGTTAAAGAGTTGTATGACGAACAAGTTGCGATTCAGAGAGAAATCTTTAACTTGCGCATGCAGCGTGGGATAGGACAAACTCCGCAAACCCATCTCTTTCGAAAATTGAGAAGAGATATAGCTCGTATAAAAACGATCTTAAGAGAAAAAGAAGGTTCATGATGATGAATGAAGAGCAAAATAAACTGGGTCGCACTGTAGTTGGGAAAGTGCTGAGCAATAAAATGGATAAAACCATTGTTGTCAGTGTAGAGCGTAAAGTTCCCCATCCTCTCTATGGTAAGTATGTGCGTAAGTTTTCAAAGATATGTGCACATGATAAAGACAATGTATGCAAAATCGGCGATGTTGTGGAAATTGAAATGTGCCGCCCATTATCCAAGACAAAATCTTGGATGTTGGTAAAGGTGCTCACTGAAGCCTGATTCAGGCCGCGACTGAAAGGCAAGCGGAGTATGTCCGGCTCTCCGTATCCGAGTTCATCAGGAAGCCGGATGTGTAAAGCCGAAAAGAAGCTGTTAAATAAAAGAAATTCCTTATTTTTTTATACAACTTCTTTATTTTTAGAATAAACGTGATAGTATTGACGGCCTTGTTTCCGTCATAGTGGAGTTAAGCATGATTCAAACGCAAACGATCCTAGACGTGGCGGATAATAGCGGCGCGCGTCGTGTGATGTGCATCAAAGTGCTGGGCGGATCGCATCGTCGATATGCTCGTATTGGTGATGTTATCAAGGTTAGCGTAAAAGAAGCGATCCCGAGAGGGAAAGTCAAAAAAGGCGAAGTATTGAATGCTGTTATTGTACGGACCCGTAAAGGGGTTCGACGTGCGGATGGTTCAGTTATCCGTTTTGATGAAAACGCAGTAGTGCTATTAAATGCTCAGATGCAACCGATTGGAACGCGTATTTTTGGGCCTATTACACGTGAACTTCGCGGTGAAAATTTTATGAAAATCATATCATTAGCGCCTGAAGTTTTATAAGCGTTTACTATTAGAGAGTAGAGTAGAACATGAGAAAGATAAAAAAAGGCGATTTGGTGATTCTAATTGCTGGTAAGGACAAAGGTAGAAAAGGCACAGTTTTGGCAGTCCTGAAAGGCGGCGAAATGCTTGTTGTTGAGGGCGTTAATACAGCCAAAAAACATGTGAAAGCTAACCCAAATACGGGCGATCGGGGCGGTATTATTATCAAGACCCAACCTATCCATCGTTCAAATGTGATGCTATATGACCAAGCATCAGATAAGGGAACGCGTGTTGGTATACGTACTTTAGAAAATGGGAAAAACGTACGTTACTTTAAGTCTACTAATGAAGTTGTTGATGTGTAGAACAGGTGAATTGAATTATGGCGCGATTGCAAGAACATTATCGAAAAGAAATTGTTAAAAAATTACAAGACAAATTTAAGTATAAATCGATTATGCAAGTTCCACGCATTAGCAAAATCACATTAAATATGGGATTAGGCGAAGCAATGGATGATAAGAAGTTTATTACTTCCGGCGTAGCCGATTTAGGAAAAATTGCTGGCCAAAAGCCAGTCGTGACGTTAGCCCGCAAATCGATTGCTGGATTCAAAGTTCGTGAAGGCTGGCCGATTGGATGCAAAGTTACCTTGCGTGGACAGCGTATGTATGAGTTTCTCGATAGATTAATTACGATCGCATTACCACGCGTACGTGATTTTCGCGGCTTAAGCATCAAGTCGTTTGATGGCCGAGGAAATTATAGTTTAGGTTTTAAAGAGCAAATCGTTTTCCCAGAGATAGAATATGACAAGATTGATGCATTGCGTGGTCTTGACATTACGATCACTACCTCTGCAAAAACAAATAAAGAAGCGCATGCTTTATTAGAAGCATTCGATTTTCCATTTAAAGAAAAAGACATGGGTTAAGCGCTATGGCAAAAACTTCGATGGTACAACGTGAAAAAAGACGGTCCTTGTCAAACAAAAAATACGGTAATAAACGTATAAGGTTAAAAGCAATCATATGTAATCCGCATTTAAGCGATGATGAACGAATAAATGCTGAACATCAATTGCAGAAATTGCCGCGTGACTCCAGTCGTTCTAGGCAGCGTAATCGCTGCAGACTGTGCGGCAGATCAAGAGCGTATAACCGCTTGACCGGGTTATGCCGAATTCACATGCGCTCGGCCGTGATGAATGGCTTGGTTCCAGGCATGCATAAAGCTAGTTGGTAATAGTATTTGCTTAGAGGTATAAAAAATGTCAATGCAAGATCCGATAGCGGATATGCTAACGCGTATACGCAATGCGCAAATGGTAGGCGAAAAACAGATAACACTACCCGCATCAAAGCTTAAAGCTTCTATTTTAAAAGTTTTACAAGAAGAAGGTTATATCATTTCTTATGAGTCAATCAAAATAGAAGGTAAAACAAATCTGGTTGTTGTTTTAAAGTATTATCAAGGCCTGCCTGTTATTGAAAAAATACAGCGTGTAAGCCGTAATGGACTGCGCGTTTATCGCGGCGCAGATGAGCTGCCAGTTGTTCGTGCGGGAATGGGTATAGCAATCATTTCAACCTCAAAAGGTGTTATGACTGAACGCTCAGCGCGCGCGCAAAAATTGGGCGGCGAAATATTATGTACGGTTGAGTAGCAGGAGGGGAAATGGCCACGTCAAGAGTCGGTAGAAAACCAATTGCTGTTCCTGCGGGTGTGGATGTAAAAATCCAGGGTCAAGAACTGCATATAAAAGGCCCCAAAGGGCACACAAACGTACCGGTGCATTCCGCGGTGCTTGTTCAGATAGAAGACGGTCACATTAAATTTCAGGCTAACTCTGCTAAAGGATATTGCCGTTCTGGCTCAGGCTCCAGGCTGAATAACTCAATCATTGGAACTGCAAGGGCCACAATTGCTAATTTTGTGCAGGGTGTTACAGCAGGCTTTGAACGCAAACTGGTATTAGTTGGAGTCGGTTATCGCGCTCAGGTTAAAGGAAAAGAATTACATTTAACGGTAGGCTATTCTCATCCCGTCAGTATCATGGCGCCGGAAGGAATAACGATTGAAACACCCAGCCAGACTGAAATACTCGTCAAAGGAATTGATAAACATTTAGTCGGACATATAGCGTCCAAGATTCGTGCTGTGCGCAGACCTGAACCTTATAAGGGTAAAGGCATTCGTTATGCAAATGAAGTCATTATATTGAAAGAAACCAAGAAGAAGTAATAGGGTATACAGGTATATTTATGAAGACGACAAAAAAAGCTTCAAGATTACGAAGAGCAAAAAGTACAAGAATGCAAATTCGAAAACAGGAAGTTGTGCGTTTATGTGTTCATCGTACATCACAACATATTTATGCTCAGATTATCTCTGGCAATGGCACGAATGTGCTTACATCCGCATCTACTCTTGATAAACAAATCAAAGGTAAATTGAAATCAACCAGTAATATTGAAGCGGCGCAAATGGTTGGAAAACTCGTAGCTCAGCGTGCTTTAGATGCGGGTATAACAAATGTGGCATTTGATCGATCGGGTTTTAGTTACCATGGTCGTGTTAAGGCTTTGGCTGACGCAGCTAGAGAAGGTGGATTATTATTTTAAGGGCTGAATAATGAGTTTTGACCAGACAACAAAAAGTGACGGCATGCTGGAAAAGTTAGTTGCAGTGTCACGAAATGCAAAAGTAGTAAAAGGCGGTAGAATTTTTAGCTTTGCTGCAATTACTGTAGTAGGTGATGGTAATGGTCGTATTGGTATCGGCCGCGGGAAAGCGCGTGAAGTTCCTGTCGCGATCCAAAAAGCGCTTGAAGCTGCGCGCAAAAATATGCGTCATGTTGTGCTTAAAGACGGAACATTATATTCACAAGTTAATGGGAAGCATGGGGCTACAAGAGTCTTTATGAAACCTGCGTCGGAAGGTACTGGAATTATTGCGGGTGGTGCTATGCGTGCTGTATGCGAAGTATTGGGGATTCGCAATGTTTTGGCAAAAATTATTGGCTCTACGAACCCAATTAATGTTGTGCGGGCAACGCTTAAAGCATTGCAAAGTGTTGCTACTCCTGAATATGTCGCTGCAAAACGCGGCAAAACAGTAGAAGAAATTTCTGGGAATTAATTATGCCAAGCAAAAAGAAAGAATTGAAAATAACTTTAGTTAAAAGTGTGATATCAACACAGCCGCGCCATAAAGAATGTGTTAAAGGCTTGGGTTTGCGGAGAATAAACCAGTCCGTGGTAGTGCAAGATGATCCCTGTATTCGCGGCATGATCAATAAAGTTGGGTATCTCTTATCTGTAGAGGAAGTATAACCATGAATCTGAATACATTAAAACCAGCGCCAGGAGCAAAAACGCCTGCTAAAAGATTAGGGCGCGGTATTGGATCAGGAAAAGGTAAAACTTGCGGACGCGGCCATAAAGGCCAGCGCGCACGAGCGGGCGGTTTTCACAAAGTTGGTTTTGAAGGCGGTCAAATGCCTTTACAAAGACGAATCCCGAAATCAGGTTTTCGTTCCAGGAAGTCGATTTTCTCTGAAGAAGTCCGCTTATCAGATTTAAATAAACTGACCTCTGAAATTGTTGATTTAGACGTTTTAAAATCTGCTGATTTGATCCGTGTGAATACACAGCACGTGAAAATCATTTTGTCGGGCAAATTAGATAAAGCGATTACAATTCGCGGGATATCAGTGACTTCGGGTGCTCAAAAGGCTATAGAAACAGCTGGCGGCAAGGTTGAGGCATAAATGGGAATAAATCGTCCAGGATCAGGGTCTGCAAATCAAGGACTTGTCGATTTAAAGCGGCGCTTACAATTCGTTCTTTTAGCGATTATTGTATTTAGAATTGGTTCTTATATTCCTGTTCCCGGCTTAAACCCTATCCGTTTACAAGCTTTATTCAATGCACAGCAAAATAATATTATCGGCCTTTTCAATATGTTTTCTGGCGGTGCATTAATGCGATTTAGCGTATTTGCACTCGGTATCATGCCTTATATTTCTGCATCGATTATCGTGCAGCTTTTAACAGTCATATCACCCCAGCTGTCAGAATTACGAAAAGAAGGTGAAGCCGGGCAGCGAAAAATTAATAAATATACTCGTTATGGAACACTTATTCTTGCCACATTTCAAGCGATTGGAATTTCTAAAATGCTTGCGGCGCACGGAATTGCATTGGATCCTGGCATACCTTTTTATTTTACAACGACATTAACTTTAGTGACTGGCACTTTATTTTTAATGTGGCTGGGAGAACAGGTTACTGAACGCGGCATTGGTAATGGTATTTCTATCATAATTTTTTCGGGTATTGTCGCTGGCTTGCCTGAGGCTATTGGACGTACTTTGGAACAAGTCAGAGAAGGCCAATTGCAAGTCGTTGCACTTCTTCTTATTATGCTCGTTGTGATTGGAGTTGTGGCATTTGTCGTCTTTGTTGAGCGAGGGCAGCGCCGTATTACCATCAATTACGCACGACGTATGCAAGGCGGTAATATGTACTCTGCCAAAAGCAGTCATTTACCCTTAAAAATCAATATGTCAGGTGTGATTCCACCCATATTTGCATCCAGTATTATTTTATTTCCAGCTACCTTGGCGCAATGGTTTGGGCATAGCAAAGGAATGGAATGGTTAGGAACAATGGGTGCTTTCTTACAGCAAGGGCAGCCTCTTCATATGCTGTTATTTGCCCTGGCAATCATATTCTTTTGTTTTTATTATACAGCTTTAGTCTTTAACCCCAGAGATACAGCTGAAAATTTAAAAAAGTCAGGAGCGTTTATTCCTGGCATACGACCTGGCGAACAAACGGCCAAATATATTGATGCAGTCATGTCACGTTTAACCCTGGCAGGATCAATTTATGTTACACTCGTCTGTTTATTGCCAGAATTTATGATTTTAACGTGGAATGTTCCCTTTTATTTTGGAGGAACATCTCTTTTGATTATTGTGGTTGTTGTGATGGATTTTATTGCTCAGGTCCAGGCGCACATGATGTCGTATCAATACGAATCATTGCTTAAAAAAGCCAACTTACGTGGCGGCGGCATGGGCTTGATTAAATAACCTGAGTTATGGATAAGAACCCTTGAGTTGGAGTGAGATATGAAAGTAGGTGCATCAGTAAAAAAAGTTTGTCGAAACTGCAAAATCATTCGGCGCAATCGTGTTGTGAGAGTGATTTGTAAAGAAAAAAGGCATAAACAAAAACAGGGTTAATTTCTTAATATTCTTGATATTGAGAGATTGATTTTTTATTAATTCAAGATTAAACTGACGCGCTTTTATAGTTTAGAGCAAAGTAAGATGTTTAGGAGTGTTTGAATGGCAGCCCGTATTGCAGGCGTTAATATACCCGTACAAAAACATGTAGTGATAGGTCTTACATCCATTTACGGCATTGGACGTAATCGTGCTAAAACTATATGTACTATTGCAAAGATTAAACCTGAAACCAAGGTAAAAGATCTTTCTGAAGCAGAACTTGAAAGCTTACGAGGCGAAGTTGCTAAATTTCGTGTTGAAGGCGATCTTCGCCGTGAAGTTTCAATGAATATTAAACGGCTTATTGAATTGGGTACTTATCGTGGGTTGCGTCACAGACGTGGTTTGCCAGTGAGAGGTCAACGTACACGTACCAATGCAAGAACACGTAAAGGCAAGCGTAAAGGCAAAAATTAAGTATGAAGCAGTCAACTAGGAAATTAAAAAGCAATGACAGAATCTAGAGCTCAACAAACTCAAACGACCAAAGCCCGTAAGAAGGTTAAAAAGCAAATTGTAGACGGAATTGCATATATACGCGCTTCGTTTAACAACACAATTGTGACAATTACGGATGTCCAGGGAAATACAGTGACGTGGTCAAGCGCTGCAAGCTGTGGTTACCGTGGTTCGCGCAAGTCTACACCTTATGCGGCTGGTGAAGCGGCTGCGAAAGTTGCAGAGATTGCTATGGCGAATTTTGGCATGAAGAATGTCCATGTTCGTGTTAAAGGCCCAGGCCCTGGTAGAGAATCGGCAATTAGATCTTTGCATACAGCAGGTTTAAAGATTTTATCAATCACAGATGTAACAGGTATACCGTTTAATGGTTGCCGTGATTCTAAAAAGCGTCGTGTATAACGCAGGAGAAGACGAATGGCTAGATACCTTGGACCCCGGTGTAAATTAGAGAGACGTGATGGCGCATTATCACTTCTTAGCGGTGTGCGTTCTATCGATACAAAATGCAAAATCGATACTGCACCCGGCATGCATGGTGCGCGCAAAGGACGTACTACAGAATACGGCACACAATTGCGTGAAAAGCAAAAAGTGAGACGAATTTATGGTATTATGGAGCGCCAATTCCGTAATTACTTTAAAAAAGCTGCGCGTTTAAAAGGCTCAACAGGCGATAACTTGCTGAAACTTTTAGAAAGCAGATTGGATAATGTAGTTTATAGAATGGGTTTTGGATCAACAAGAGCTGAAGCGAGACAATTGGTCAACCATTGTGCTGTACTTGTAAATGGTAAAAGTGTAAATATTCCATCTTTGATGTTAAATCCAGGCGATGTCGTAACTATTCGACCCCGTTCAAAACAACAATTACGTATTCAAGGTGCGATTGCTTTATCCCAATCACGCCCTGTTTGCGGATGGATTGAGGTAGATCCTGCTGAATTGTCAGGTGTTTTCAAAAATATTCCTGATCGTGCTGATTTACCACCTGATATTTATGAAAAACTAATTGTAGAGTTTTATTCCAAGTAAACATTTGGATTTTGATGAGGTTATTTAATGCAAAATAATCCGTATGAATTTTTAAGCCCACGTGAAATCGCTGTTGAAACGCTCAGTCCTTTTCATGCAAAAGTTACCTTAGAGCCCCTTGAAAGAGGGTTTGGTCATACATTGGGAACAACGTTACGTAGAATTTTATTGTCGTCTATGCCTGGTGCAGCAATTGTTGAAACCAAGATTGATGGTGTATTGCACGAATATGGCACTATTCCTGGCGTCCAGGAAGATGTGGTTGAAGTTCTGTTAAATTTAAAGAACGTTGCAGTCAAATTGCATGGCCGAGAAGAAGTTACATTAAAGCTGAGCAAAAAAGGCCCTGGCCCAGTTTTGGCGGGAGATATTGAGCAGGAACACGATGTTGAAATTGTGAACCCCGACCACGTCATTGCTCATTTAAATGATGCTGGCGAAATTAACATGACATTAAAAGTCATGTTGGGAAGAGGTTACCAAACTGCATCTTTGCGCAGCAAAAACAAAGAAGAAGGTAAAGTAGGCATTGGTGTTCTTCATCTTGATGCAAGTTTCAGCCCGATTCGCCGGGTTGCCTATTCAGTCGAAAGCGCACGTGTAGAACAAAGAACAGATTTGGATAAATTAATTATTGATTTGGAAACTAATGGTACGCTTGATCCTGAAGAAGCTATTCGCCGATCAGCAACTATTTTACAGCAGCAATTATCACCCTTTGTTGATTTAAAATCTTCGCCTATTTTGAAGGATATGGGTGATCAGCAGGCAGTCAATCCCATTTACACACGGCCGGTTGACGATCTGGAATTAACTGTTCGATCAGCCAATTGCTTAAAAGCAGAGAGTATTTATTTCATTGGAGATCTCGTCCAGCGTACTGAAAATGACTTATTGAAAACACCTAATTTAGGTAAGAAGTCATTAACTGAAATTAAAAGCGTGCTTGCATCCCATGGCCTGTCACTCGGCATGCGATTGGATAATTGGCCGCCCTCATCGTAAAAAGATTAAAATTAGGAAGGTCTTATCATGCGTCATCGTAAAAGTGGAAGATATTTTAGCCGTACAAGCAGTCACCGTAAGGCGATGTTTAAAAACATGATGGTTTCATTGTTAAGAAATGAACTCATTACAACAACTGTGCCTAAGGCTAAAGAATTGAGAACCTATATTGAGCCAATGATTACATTAGCTAAAACCGATTCGCTTCATAATCGACGAATTGCATTTTCACGCTTACGTGATCGAGAAATGGTTCTTAAATTATTTAACGAGATTGCACCTCATTTTAAATCCCGTCCAGGCGGTTATTTAAGAATATTAAAATGTGGTTATCGTAAAGGGGATTGTGCTCCGCTGGCGATCATAGAATTAGTTGGAAGAGAAAAGAGCGTAGAGGCTGCATAGTTTTTATTTTAACCATGACGCACACACATTTTTTACTTCAGGCACTAGACCTCGCTAAAATCCAGCGTGGTTTCTGCTCTCCCAATCCCTCTGTCGGGGCTGTCATTGTTGACCCGCAAGGTAAAGTACTTGCCACAGGATACCACACAGGCCCCGGACACGCCCACGCAGAAGTCGACGCGCTCAAAAAATTAAATGGCAAAGCCAATGGCGCAACGATTTATATTACTCTCGAGCCTTGCTGCCATTGGGGCAGAACACCTCCTTGTACCGATGCTATAATCAAATCTGGAATAAAACACGTCATATATGCTTTCACCGATCCGAACCCAATTGTCTCGGGAAAAAGTAAGGCCCTTTTAGCCGCTGAAAATATTTCTTGCGAGCATTTTCCTGTTCAGGAAATTGCTGCATTTTATGAAAGTTATAAACACTGGCATATCAACAAAACTCCGTTTGTCACAGCAAAAATCGCGTTGACCCTGGATGGAAAAATAGCTGGAGAAAAGGGTGAGCCTATCTCTATCACAGGCCCTGAGTTAAAAGAATTCACCTATGAGTCTCGCAAGCGCGCTGACGCTATTTTAACTACCGTTAAAACTATCATCTCTGATGATCCTCAAATGAATGTGCGCGGCGCTGAAACCATTGCAAAACCCGTTTATATTTTAGATCGTGAATTGAAATTACCGCTGCATGCTAAAATTTTCGAAACAGCAAAATCTATCACTTTATTTTATGCAAAAGATGCTTCCGAGCATCAACTCAAACCACTACTAGAGAAAAATGTTCGATGCATTGCAATGAATACAGAACACAATCGATTTAATTTTGCTTCGATTATCGAACAAATTGGGAAAGACGGGGTGCATGATTTGTGGGTTGAAGCGGGCGGGGAATGTTTTTCTGAATTTGTTAAACAAAAATTACTGCAGAAAATTTTAATTTATATCGCGCCCCGCAGCTTAGGCTTAGGACTCAATGCGTTTAAAGAAAATTTGTTTGCTGAACTCACCTCTGTAAAAGTCAGTTGGCATCAAATGGGAAATGATGTGATGTGCCAAATGTTTTACGATGTTGCCCTGCCTCCTATATAATCCATAATCCAGAGTGGATGAAATTTTTAAAGAAAGGAGAAAACATGCCATCATTTGATGTTGTTTCCAAAATCGATAATCATGAAGTAACAAACGCAGTCGATCAAACGAATCGTGAAATTGGTACCCGTTTCGATTTTAGAGGGACTGACGCACGAGCCGAACTCAGTAAGAACACCATTACTCTCATTGCGCCCACAGATTTCCAATTAAAACAGCTAGACGAGATATTACGAAATAAATTGGCGAAGCGTCAGGTAGATATACGTTCTTTGGAATATAAAGACGCTGATATTAAATTAAATGAAGCGCGGCAACTGGTAGAAGTCAAGCAAGGCATCGAAGCTGACAAAGCCAAAAAAATTGTAAAATTGATTAAAGAAGGCGGTTTTAAGGTCCAGGCAGCGATTCAGGGAGACCAAGTGCGTGTTACAGGAAAAAAACGCGACGACCTTCAAGCAGTCATTGCTTTTTTACGGGAAGCTAAATTAGAGTTACCAGTACAGTTTGAAAATTTTAGGGATTAATATGACTATTTCCAGTTTAGCCGTCAAGCACTCCGCTTCGTTTCAATTCAAAACAAGTTTTGCGCCTTGCACTATCCTGCAAATCGCACGTTATGACCTCGATGTGTTACAGCAAGAATTGGCTGATATCATCAGCCGCGCACCGAATTTTTTTCTTGGCGCACCGATCGTGATTGATTTGGAGAAAGTTAAAAACTGCGGCGAAATTAATTTTGTTAAATTAAAAGAAATTCTTATCGCTAAAAATTTAGTACCGATTGGTGTACGGAATGGCAGTCCCGAGCAATTAGAATGGGCAGCCACGTACGGATTGCCCGCATTAAGCATGGGTAAATTAATTCAAACTGAAACCAGTAAAAAAGTCGAAAAAAACCCTAGCAAATTAATTACCACGCCGATTCGATCTGGTATGCAAGTGTATGCAAAAGATGCAGATTTGATTGTTGTCGCACCCGTTAGCGCGGGCGCTGAACTGCTTGCAGATGGTCATATTCATATTTACGGCCGGTTGCGAGGGCGGGCACTGGCGGGTGTGCAGGGCGATATGAAAGCCCGAATTTTTTGTCATGCATTGGAAGCTGAATTAATTTCAATTGCAGGTTTTTATCTCACAAAAGAAGATATGCAGCCGCCGTCGGAAAGTCATGGTATGATTCAAATTTATTTGGACAATGAACAAGTCCGCATTGAAAAGGTTTCTTAATTTTGAGAGGGACGCAACGTGGCAAACATAATCGTAGTAACATCAGGGAAAGGCGGCGTTGGAAAAACCACAACCAGTGCATCCATTGCTGTAGGATTGGCCGGGCGCGGTTTTAAAACCGTAGTGATTGATTTTGATATTGGCTTACGTAACCTGGATTTAATTATGGGCTGCGAGCGCCGGGTAGTTTATGATTTTGTCAACGCCATTCGTGGAGAAGCAAATCTCAACCAGGCTTTAATTCGTGATAAACATGTCGATAATTTGTATATTTTACCCGCTTCACAAACCCGCGATAAAGATGCTTTGACACTAGAAGGCGTCAGTCTTGTGTTAGAAGAATTAAAAAAGACCTTCGATTATATTGTTTGTGATTCACCCGCGGGAATTGAGCGTGGTGCGCAGTTAGCAATGTATTTTGCTGATCATGCGATTGTGGTGACCAATCCAGAAGTTTCTTCGGTGCGCGATTCTGACCGTATGTTAGGTTTATTATCCAGTAAAACCAAGCGTGCAGAAGAGGGGCGCGAACGTATTACAGAACATTTGCTCTTAACGCGTTATTGTCCAAAACGTGTGGCGAAGGGAGATATGTTAAGCATTGCAGACGTCAATGAAATTTTAGCGATTCCGTTATTGGGTGTTATCCCTGAATCACAAGCTGTGCTGCGTGCATCGAATTCGGGTGATCCTGTTATTTTAGATTGTGAAAGTGATGCAGGACAGGCTTATGCTGATGCGGTCGCCCGTTTCTTAGGCCAGGATTTGCCTCATCGCTTTATTGAAGAAAAACCCCATTGGCTGAAACGTTTGTTTAGCTTAAAGGAGAAAGAAAGCGTATGAGCATTCAAACACAAATTTCAAAAATTCTGCATTATTTTCAGCGCCCACGAAAGTCGGCAAAAGTTGCTAAAGAGCGATTGCAAATTATTATTGCGCATGAGCGAGTGACGCGAGACAAGCCTGATTATTTGACAGCGATGCAAAGAGATTTGATTGATGTGATTGCAAAGTATGTCGATATCAATAAAGAAGATGTGAAAATTGAGTTAGAGCGCCAGGATGGGTGTTCTATTCTCGAATTAAACGTAACGCTGCCGAATTTTCTGGATAAAAAAGAAAATAGAGAAGCGGAGTTGGCGTAGCCATTTTTTTACCTTCTTCCCCTGTCACCGAACTCCGGCGTTGTAATGGTGGGCACGGCGATGAAGCTGCCTTTGCCCACCCTACAGGTATAGCGGCCGTAGGGTGGGCAAAG
>DATIJV010000088.1:0-8204 GCA_035478255.1 Gammaproteobacteria bacterium | reverse complement strand
TATTGCATCGACCTTTAAACGTTCTTCAATCGAAAAATCTCGCTGTAGAAAGAGCTACAGCTGCGATTTTTCTCAATCAGAACGTTTAAATCTCTCGCAATCTGAGCGCTAAAAAACCTAAAACTCATCTGCGAGAGGTATACTTTCATCCAATATCAAATTTAATACCTTGCGCTAAAGGTAACGCATCACTCCAGTTTATTGTATTTGTTTGACGACGCATATATGCTTTCCATGCATCAGATCCTGCTTCACGGCCACCGCCTGTATCTTTTTCTCCACCAAACGCACCGCCAATTTCAGCACCCGACGTGCCGATGTTGATGTTTGCAATTCCACAGTCGCTGCCGCGCGCAGATAAAAATATTTCTGCATGTTTAAGATGATTGGTGAATAGCGAAGAAGATAATCCATGTTCCGAATGATTTTGCATTGAAATCGCTTCTTCTAATGTTTTGTATTTCATAACATACAAAATAGGTGCGAATGTTTCGCGCTGCACGACATCCCAATTATTTTGTGCTTCGACTAAAGTCGGTTCAACGAAATAGCCTGGGCGATTGAGCGCGTTACCGCCAAATAAAATATTACCCCCTGCTTTTTTGATATCAGCTATTGTTATTTTATATTGCTCGACTGCTTCTTTGTCGATTAACGGCCCCATAAGATTTTTTTCATCGAGTGGATCACCAATTTTAATTTTTGGATAGACATTTGCTAACGCTGAAATTAATTTTTCATAAATTTTTTCTTGCACGAATAAACGACGTGTTGTTGTACAACGCTGGCCTGCTGTACCGACCGCACCAAATACAATTGCGGGTACGGCTAATTTTAAATCGGCTGTTTCATCCACAATAATCGCATTATTTCCGCTTAACTCCAGTAATGCACGCCCTAATCGTCGCGCAATATTTTCATAAACCTCTCGGCCGACTGATGTTGAACCGGTGAAAGAAATAATCGATACACGTTTATCATTAACAAAATTTTTTGCGAATGAGTTATCGTCAGAAATAAAAAGCGAAAAAATTCCTTGCAGATTATTTTTTTTCATTACGCTGTTACAAACATGTTGCACGGCAACTGCGCAAAGCGGTGTTTTGTGTGAGGGTTTCCACACAACCGTATTGCCGCAAATCGCTGCAACAAACGCATTCCATGCCCACACTGCAACCGGAAAATTAAATGCTGTAATCACGCCGACTATACCCAAAGGATGCCATTGTTCATACATGCGATGTAGAGGCCGCTCTGAATGCATGGTTTGCCCATATAACATACGTGCTTGACCGACCGCTAAGTCTGCCATGTCTATCATTTCTTGCACTTCACCCAATCCTTCCTGTCTGGATTTTCCCATTTCGAGGGAAACCAGATTGCCTAGTGCTTCTTTATGCTGGCGTAATTCATCGCCGATTTGCCGAATAATTTCACCGCGTTTAGGAGCTGGGATATTTCGCCATGAAAGAAATGTCTGGTTCGACTCTGTAATAACGCGCTCGTAATCTTTTTCAGAGCAATTGTAAACAGAACCGATGCTTTCCTCGTCTGTTGGATTATAGGAAATAATTTTGCCATTTTCTGTGGAATCTGACCACCAGTCTGATCTCGTGCTTGTTCCAGAATTATTTTTCGTTAGTTTTAATTTTTCTAAAAAATTATGCATAATATTGCCCAAAACGATTTTGTATTAAATCATCCAGTGAAAACTGTTCCTGTTTGACAAATCCTTTAAATTTGTCAGGATGTGTTACCACTATGTCGACGACTGCGCAAATCGCTGAAGCGGTAGTTAATTGAATTGCAGACCAGCGATTGTTATTTATTTTTTTAGAATAGAATTTTTTTACATAATTTTTTTCTCTGAATAATCCATCTTGAGTCCCGGTGACTGAAACATAAACTAGTACAACATCTTGTACAGTCGATGGAAGAGAATTTTCTAAAATTCGTTTTAAAGTTTCTCTATCAAAGTTTAAATTGAGATCATTCATCAAAAAACGCATTTTTTCACAATGGCCCGGATAACGAATGGTTTTGTAATTGATGTTTTTAACTTTACCTTGATAAGAAGTTGCAAGACTGCCAATGCCGCCTGAGGTATTGAATGCTTCATAAGTCAGCCCGTCAATTTTAATTTCTTCCAGATCATCTAGCGGCATTAAATAGACTTCTTCGCCATTGACAATTGCCTGGCAAAGATTTCCATATTCATTGATCAAGCCATCCGTTGACCATGTCAAAGAATATTGTAAAGCATTGCTGATATTTAACGGCAATGCACCAACACGCATTTTGACAGTATCTAATTTTGGAAAATGACGCATTAAATCATTGGCAACAATGCTGATAAATCCGGGCGCCAATCCGCATTGCGGCACAAATGCTTTATTTGAATTTTTCGATAATTTCGTAACGGCATGCGCTATTTTCGTATCTTCAGTCAAATCAAAATAATTTAAATTGAATTTTTTTGCGAGATTGGCAATTGCAATATTGTGATAATAAGGCAAACTGGAAATGATCGAATCGGCGGGATTTTTTCGTAAAAATTCAGAGAGGGTTTCTGAATTTTCTGCGTCGAGTTTAACTAATTCAAGATGAGAAGTATTGGAAAATAATTTTTGTAAGCGCGAGGAATCAGCATGAATATCCGACAAAAAAATACGATAATCATTTGAATGAGATAACAAGCTTGCAATCAATGAACCGATTTTTCCTGCGCCTACAATCAATACGCGGTGCATGTGAAAATCCTTTTCTGGTATATCTCTCTACTGACGTGTCAGAGTAGGGATGTTGGAAGGTGTGCCAAAAACCCCAATTTTATCTTCATTATTTTCGATTTTGAGATAGCCTCCTTCATGGCATTTGCCGACAAGCGCATCCATCACGCTTCTTGCATTGCTTAACTGTACGCCGAGCATAGGCACGGATCTTCCATCCGATGTCTCACCATAAGCTTGCAAGTCTATTTCATCGCGCGAAACCTCCATTTTTTCAGCAAGTTTGTCTTGTGCGGTAAAATAGGTTGCCATGAGTGTGCTCAGTCGATCACTGATGGCATCATCGAGAGCACCATTTTTTTGGTCAGCAGTGAGCTGTCGTTCTACTATATCGTCTGCGAGTTCATCACAGAATTTTTTCATGTTCTGGCCAGGCATAGGCGGAGTGATTTCTAACAGGAAGGCAGAAATTCTTTGTTTTGCGAGATTTTTTTCTTTTTCTGTTTCGGGAGGATTAAGCGTTGCTTTAATCAGTTCTTTTGTGTTGAATAATTCGAGCATGGCTGGAGTAGCATTTTTATCCAATTTTAGTGAGTTTTCGATTGAAGCACAAACGACTATCATCATGAGTTTTTTTCGTTGCAGAGGATCTTTAAAAAGTTCTAACGGCACATTTCCGTCAGGATAGGCGGCTTCAAATCCCTGGACCAGCGGTTCAAGAAGCGATTTTTGCTCATTTGGGGTAATCCAGTTGTTATTTTTCATTTCTTGCAGAAGCTTTTCAATTTCGTTTCGGAGTGTTGGACCACCTATTGTTGTCATAATCTACCTCAAATGTATAATCAGGTTATCTTTGAAGTATAACATATTGGATTCTCAGGATGAATCAGACTACGACAGGCATAATACAAGTGGCAGTTCCTACACCACTCCGACGTTTTTTTGACTATTTGCTGCCTGAAAGCTTTTCTATGGAATTATTACAGCCCGGTATACGTTTGCGAATTCCTTTCCAACACCGTGAATTGATTGGAGTTTTTATTGGGTTTGCGAATAAGTCGGATGTTCCCCCGCATAAATTGAAACATATCATTGAGTGTCTGGATCACCAACCCGTTATGACGCCAGATATGCTGGAATTATGTCATTGGGCTGCGAGTTATTATCATTATCCCATTGGCGAAGTGATATTGGGTACCTTACCGGCCTGGCTGCGTCAGGGTAAAGCGGCTGATGTGGCTTTCTCGAAAAAGATGTTCGATATTTCAGAGCGAAGAGAAGATATTCTCGAATTAAATTCAGAGCAACAAAATGCGTTAAATGCTATCGAAGCGCTGCAAAATCAGTTTCAGGTTTTATTGCTGGATGGTGTAACAGGCAGTGGAAAAACCGAAGTTTATTTGCAAGCGATTGCAAAAGTTCTCGCACGCGGGAGCCAAGTGATGGTTTTGGTTCCAGAAATTGGTTTAACGCCGCAAACCATTCAGCGTTTTCGAATGCGTTTTTCGGTTCCAGTTGTTGCTCTGCATTCTGGCATGACAGAAAAACAGCGCTATCAAGCATGGTACGCTTCCAAAAAAGGAATTGCGAAAATTATTATTGGAACACGTTCCGCTGTTTTCACACCGTTTGTCAAATTGGGTTTAATCGTGATTGATGAAGAACACGATTTGTCATTCAAGCAGCAAGACAGTTTTCGTTATCACGCGCGCGATGTGGCGATTATGCGCGCGCATCTGAATCATATTCCCGTTGTGTTGGGTTCTGCAACACCGTCGTTGGAAACTTTGCATAATGTGCGTCAAGGGCGTTATCAATATTTGCAATTAAAAGAACGTGCAGGCGGTGCGAAATTACCGCAATTTCATGTGTTAAATATTCGTAATATGCGGCTAGAACAGGGATTATCTTTGCCTTTAATGACAGAAATGCGCGAGCATTTGGAAAAAGGTAATCAAGTGATGTTGTTTTTAAATCGCCGTGGTTTTGCGCCGATTATTATATGTGAAACGTGCGGCTGGATGGTGCAATGTAAGCGTTGTGATGCACGCATGACATATCATTATGCTACGGCGCGTCTGCACTGCCACCATTGCGATACGCAAAGAAAACTTCAGACAAAATGTGAAGGGTGTGGTGAGAGCCATCTGCAAGCGATGGGTCAAGGTACAGAGCGAATCGAAAAAGTATTGTCGGCTTATTTTCCGAATTATTCCATTGCGCGAATTGATCGTGATACTACACGCCGAAAAGGTTCGATGGATGATTTGCTTACGCGAATTCAAAGCGGCGAACATCAGATTTTGATTGGTACGCAAATGCTTGCGAAAGGGCATCATTTTCCGAATGTGACACTGGTTGCGATTCTCGATGCGGATGGCGGATTTTTTAGTGCAGATTTTCGTGCATTAGAGCGCATGGGACAATTGTTGCTGCAAGTTTCAGGGCGTGCAGGACGAACAGAAAAAGCGGGGAAAGTGCTTATTCAAACCCGCCATGCAAATCATCCTTTGTTATTTCAATTGCTGAAAGAGAATTATCAAAAATTTTCAAGCACAATATTGGAAGAAAGAAAACAAGCGGAGTTGCCGCCGTATACATTTTTTGCGTTATTTCGAGCAGAAGCACATCGAGAAGAATATGCAATGGATTTTTTGCAGCAGGTGAAAAGTAAGATTGTGGAAAAAACTGTGACGGTGGTGGGCCCGCTTGCAGCGCTGATGCCGCGTCGTGCAGGAAAGTATCGTGTGCAATTGTTATTGCAATGTAAACAGCGTTCTCCTTTGCAGCAGTTATTAAAAAATATTTTGCCGCAGATTGAGGCAATTCCTCTTAAAAGTCGTGTGCGCTGGTCGCTGGATGTAGATCCATTGGAGGTTTTTTAGTAATTGACGTGACGAAAAACTTTGGTATACTCACGGCTCTTTTTAAGGTTGCCGGGATGGCGGAACTGGTAGACGCGCCGGACTCAAAATCCGGTGGTGGCGACACCGTGTCGGTTCGATTCCGACTCTCGGTACCAAGTACATATTTTGCAATCATTCGCCTTTGTCGAGTATAATTTTTTACCATAAATTACACATTTTATCGAGGATTGGATGATGCTCAGATCAGAAGCAGAAGTGCCTTTATTAAAAGACGAATCACTTGATATTGAAAATCCGGTAGACGAATCAAAAGGTCAAAATCAGACAATCCAAGCTTTATCTGATCATCAAATATATGAAAAATTATCTGCAATTAAAAATACGTTATATGGTGAGCATGCTCTGAATCGTTACATTGATGGACCTTATGGGTGTGGTAAAATGGAGATCTGTCAGTACGCAGGTACCATTTTGGGAGCAGGGGCTACACTTTTTGGCGGGGGTTTTTCACTTGCAGCAACATTTGATCCAAGGGTTGTTATTACGACAAGTGGCTGGATTGGACTTGGTGCTTTAACAGTAGCGGGAATCGTGTCATTGACGGCTACTATGGCCACATGTTTCTCAAGCAAATGTAGAGCGTATACAATGCGATGCATAGACAAGCCAATATCTTTTTCTACCTTCGTTAATCCCGAAGAATTGAATCAACTTCTTCAGAATGTAGGTATAGTTCCTGTTGATGCAACAAAAATTTTATCTACCAGAGATGTGGTAGCCTTGGGCCCAACAATTGATGAGGCTATGTCACTGGCAAAAAAGGGATGGCAATTTGAAATGGGTAAAACTGTTTTATCAGCTCTAAGAAGTGTTGGATTCTTTACTGACCTTAAACCGATTGTGTTGGGTTATCTGGTTTCAGACGAAAAAATGACAGAAAAACTAATGTCTGAAGACAAGAGGACATACTCCAAATAAAAACACTAAAATAAATCAGCTAAAAAAGAGATTTCGCATCTTTTCGTAACTGTTCGAATCAGCTATCATGCACGGCGTTGGGTAAGATTCGAGTCCTTATTATTCATATTATTAAAAATCAAGCGGTTGTGATGTGGTTCGACTCCGACTCTCGGTACCAACTTTATTTTATTTCTCTTTTTAATCTTTATAGCTTATCTTGATGGGGGCATTTTATTCGTCCCGGTGGCACAGATGGATAGCGCAGCCCCCTCCTAAGGGGCAGGTCGGAGGTTCGAATCCTCTCCGGGACGCCATGATTAATAAGGGATTTTTGAGATTTAACCTTCACTAATAGTCTCATTTTTTCTTTCGGGTATAACCAATGCTGGTTGACCCTTCACTTTAATTCATTACAATTGCACGCAATTTAAAAGTTGAGCTAGATATTCCTATGAAAGTAGCTGTGATTGAGTTGAGCAATCTGAATGAGTTAGCAAAAGAGCTAGATTCTTTTCATCCAGAGCTCGATGGCTGGTATTTTAGAGGGCAAGCAAATGATGCTTGGGAATTACGACCTACTGTTTGGCGAGAGAATGGTGTTTTGCTGGATAGATTCCGCATCCAAATAACATCAGAAAAATTTGCTACATTAGAAAAAAATATCCAAAACCAATTTGAAAGAGATGCGAGACTTCACCGTCTTGATTCAAACACTGCAGTGCAGTGGGCAATCAGAGCTAAATTTGAAAACTACCTGTTATCGAAATTTTATTTTGAGGCTAATCAAGCAGGGCTTCCAGTAAGTGACAGACAGCTACAACTCTGCACAACCTATGGCCGTGAGTTTTGGATTGATGATCACTTAAGAGAAATTGGGTCGGTAATAGGATTTTACGCAGGCCAATTTGAACCAACAAGGGCAATTCATCGAATCGCAGGACCGATCATTTTTGATGGAACTTTGCCACAGCACTATGGATTGCCTACTAGATATTTGGATTGGACATCAAACCCTAGAATTGCTTCATTTAGGTAATTCTGAAACGTGTTTTATTTTTTTGTCATGAGTATTTCTTAATGATTTATTTTCACTGTCCTTTCTCTACGTGCTCCATTTAGTAGGTATTGCGTAAAATTAAATAAGCTGAATATTTCTTCTATTCAGCTAGGGCGTGTCGTCAATTAGTTTATTTTGTTTAAAAAGCGGTAGAATCGGCCAAAATCGTTGAAAATTTTCGTTAAATAGCGGCGCTATTCGCCTTAAGTTTTCAGCGATTTTGTCTCGATTCCCCACTTTTTAAACAAAACAAACTAATTGATGACACGCCCTAGTTGACATATCGAGATTCCTGAAGGAGAATTCAGGGCTTGATTTTTAGGAGGGGTTCCCGAGCGGTCAAAGGGATCAGACTGTAAATCTGACGGCTCTGCCTTCGAAGGTTCGAATCCTTCCCCCTCCATTCTAAGATTAATTTTTGTTATTTAAAACAGGATATTGCGGGCGTAGTTCAATGGTAGAACTTCAGCCTTCCAAGCTGATAGCGTGGGTTCGATTCCCATCGCCCGCTCCATGCCCATATAGCTCAGTCGGTAGAGCACTTCCTTGGTAAGGAAGAGGTCACCGGTTCAAATCCGGTTATGGGCTCCA
>DATIJV010000087.1:0-6658 GCA_035478255.1 Gammaproteobacteria bacterium | reverse complement strand
CGCGTGATGACAAGGCGCGAGTCAAAAATGTTTCAGGAGCATATTGAATGAAATATGTGACTGAAATATTTTTGACTCGCAACGCAGTCAGCATGCGGTCTTTGAGCTTTTAATGAGGTTTCATGATGAAATATCCGGGTTCATGATAAGATTTATATCGGAGGATGAGCGATGCCCTTAAACCCCATCAAAGCCTTTTTAAAACGCGAAGCCGCCAGCGGAGTTTTTCTGTTCCTCGCTGCATTAACTGCCATTATTCTGGATAATTCTCCAGCCGCTTTGTTTTACCAATCTTTGCAAAAACTTACGGTTAATATTCAATTCAGTTCATGGAACCCGACAATTTCTCTAGTGTCCGGCATAAACGAAGGCTTGATGACGCTATTTTTTTTATTAGTTGGGCTTGAACTCAAACGCGAATTTTTCATGGGAACTTTAGTTCAGGTCAAACAAATTATTTTGCCAGGCATCGCGGCCGCAGGCGGAATGATCATTCCGGCCCTTATTTTTATGGGAATTAACTGGACAAACTCCATCGGTCTTCAAGGCTGGGCAATTCCTGTTGCGACCGATATCGCATTTGCCTTGGGCGTGCTAAGTCTTTTCGGCCGAAAAGTTCCTGTCGGGCTGAAATTATTTTTAATGACACTAGCTATTTTCGATGACCTCGGTGCGATTATCATTATCGCAATATTTAATACGCAAAATCTTTCAGGAATTTTTTTTCTTGCATCTATTGTTATTTTAGCGAGTGTTTGGCTGCTGAATTATTGCAATGTTACAAAATTATTTCCTTATCTTTTTCTGGGATTTTTATTGTGGTTCAGTTTATTGAAAACCGGCATTCATCCAACAATTGCGGGTGTGCTGCTTGCTTTATTTATTCCTGTTCGTGAACGTTCCAACCCCTTGCAGCGTTTACAAAATAATTTGCACGGTTTTGTTGCCTATTTTGTCATGCCGTTATTTGCATTTATGAATGCAGGAATATCTTTTTCAGGGATGAAATTTTCTGATTTGCTAGATCCTGTAACAGCGGGAATTATTTTAGGATTATTTATCGGCAAACAGCTTGGCGTGTTTGGATTTGCTTTTGCAATGATTAAATACAGCAAAGCCTCTTTGCCGAATAATACATCCTGGGTGCAATTATATGGCGTATCATTGTTGTGTGGTATTGGTTTTACGATGAGTTTATTTCTCGGAACACTGGCTTTTGAAACCCATTTCCCAGATTATTTAACGAAAGTTCGCCTCGGTGTTTTAACAGGATCATTATTATCTGGTATACTCGGCGCGCTCGTGTTACATAAAAAATTAAAGAGGTAGAAAATGCGAATAGTCGTGACTGGCGGTGCTGGATTTATCGGTTCACACACGGTTGATTTATTATTACAAAATAATTTTCAAGTGACTGTGCTTGATAATTTGATTTCTGGCAAATTGTCTTATCTCAATCTCGCGCATCCTAATCTTAAATTTATTCAAGGCGATATTCTCAATTTCCCGCTGTTATTGACTCTTTTGAAAGAGTGCGACGCTGTTTTGCATCTGGCAGCTTTGCCTTCTGTGATAAAATCCATCGCAGATCCGCTCACATCATTTAAAGTGAATACCGAAGGATTTTTACATTTGCTGCAAATGATTCGGCAATTAAATAGACCCATTCGTCTGGTTTATGCCTCCAGCGCGGCGGTTTATGGAAATAATATACGATTACCGTGTCAGGATCAGGATGAAAGTTCTTCTACCGAAATGGCTTTGTCACCTTACGCGCTCGAAAAAGCCAATAATGAGCGTTATGCGAATTTGTATGATTATTTGTTTGGTATGAAATCCCTGGGGTTAAGGTATTTTAATGTGTATGGAACACGTCAGGATCCTAAATCGCCCTATGCCGGTGTGATTTCAAAATTTATTGAATATTATCAACAAGATGAGCCAATTTTGGTTTTTGGTGATGGAAGCCAGTCACGCGATTTTATCCATGTGTCAGATGTTGCTCGAGCGAATTTGAAGGCTTTGCAAAGCGACTGTTTTGGTGTGTTGAATATTGCTACGGGTAAAGCGGAAAACCTGCTTGATTTAATCACTTATATTGAAATGGCAGGACGAAAAAAAACAAAGCTGGATTTTGTTTCCGCGCGGCCGGGTGACATCACACATTCGTGTGCGAGTACGGATAAAGCAGAAAAATATCTTGATTTTCGTTATGAAACCAATTTAAGAGAGGGAATTTCTTCATTGCTTAAAATCGGGTATACTTAACGCCAGTTGAGAGGTGTATACCTCTCGCACTTGAGTTTTAGGTTTTTTAGCGCTCAGATTGCGAGAGATTTAAACGTTCCTGATTGAGAAAAAGCGCAGGTGTAGCTCTTTCTACATCGAGCTTTTTCGATTGAAGAACGTTTAAAGGTCGATGCAAGATGAGATGCTAAAAAACCTAAAATTCAAGTGCGAGAGGTATATCTCATGCAAAAAGCCGAGGTAAAAAAACAGGCGTGCACCAAGCGTCATTACGAAATCACGCGTGCTCATTTACCCTTATCCTGCCCGATGCCGGATATGCGTATCTGGGATGCGCATCCGCGTGTTTATTTACCCATTGAAGAAACCGGTCAAGTGACTTGCCCTTATTGCGGGGCGGAATTTGTGTTAAAACAATGACAAAAAAGATATTAATCGTAGGCCCTGCCTGGGTCGGCGACATGATTATGTCGCAATGCCTGTTTAAACTGATCAAACAAACTGACCCAGATGTGATAATTGATGTGCTCGCGCCTGCCTGGAGCATGCCTTTGCTGGCGCGCATGCCGGAAGTGGCTGAATCCTGGGTCATGCCTTTATCGCATGGAAAACTGGGGTTGGGCGAGCGCCGTCGTCTTGGGAAAAGTTTGCGTGACCGATATCAACAAGCGATTGTGCTGCCTAATTCCTTCAAATCTGCATTGGTTCCCTGGTGGGCGGATATCCCTGTTCGAACAGGCTGGCGCGGCGAAATGCGTTATGGTGTATTGAATGATATGCGTATATTGGATAAAAAACGGTATCCTTTGATGGTTGAGCAATTCATGGCGTTGGGCTTGTCTGTCAACGAATCCTTGACAAAAGATTATCCGCTGCCTGAATTAATGGTTTCTCCTGCGAATCGTGAACGTGTGCGGGTGAAATATCAATTGTCGATTGATCTTCCGATTCTGGCTATTTGTCCGGGCGCGGAATTTGGTCCCGCGAAGCGTTGGCCTGAAGAACATTATGCTCACCTTGCCAGGGAGAAATTGCAATCAGGCTGGCAAGTCTGGATATTGGGCTCACCGAAAGACCAGCCGGTTGCCCAAAAAATTATGCAATTGACACAGCAAAAATGTATTAATCTGACAGGCCAGACACAGCTTGAAGAAGCGGTGGATTTGCTCTCGCTTGCAAGCGTTGTGGTGAGTAACGATTCGGGGTTAATGCATATGGCTGCTGCGCTGCACAAACCTTTAATTGCGGTGTATGGGCCGACGACACCCGCTTTTACGCCGCCTCTGCATAAACAGGCAAAAACAGTCAGTTTAGCGTTGGAATGTCAGCCTTGTTTTGAGCGGGTTTGTCCGTTGAAACATCAGCGATGTCTGCGTGAATTATCGCCTGAACAAATTATGGCGGAGTTTCCGTGATGCGCGTTTTAATTATAAAAACTTCTTCGATGGGCGATATTATTCATACATTGCCTGCTTTGACGGATGCAGGAAAAGCGGTTCCGGGTATTCGATTTGATTGGGTGGTCGAAGAAAATTTTGCAGAAATTCCAGGCTGGCATCCGCTGGTTGAAAATGTTGTCCCTGTTGCGATTCGCAGATGGCGCAAAAATATTTTTGCAGCAAGAACACACCGTGAAGTGAGGAAATTATATTCTTTGCTGCGTGCGGCCCAGTATGATTTGATTATCGATGCGCAAGGGTTGTTTAAGAGTCTCTGGATTGCAGGAATTGCGAAAGGCCCATTGTGCGGTTTGGATCGTCATTCAGCGCGAGAACCGCTGACTTCATTATTTTATTCGCGAAAATATTCGGCTTGCTGGGATTGGCACGCAGTGACGCGTTTGCGAAGTTTGTTTAGTCAGGCATTGCATTATCCGTTTGTAGAAAATGCGGCGGATTATGGTATTGATCGAAAAATTTTTAGAGATCATCAAGATCAGCCAGAAGCTTCTAAATATTTAGTTTTTTTGCACGGTACGACCTGGGCAACCAAACATTGGCCTGAAAAATATTGGATGGAATTAGCGGGAATCGCGAATGAAAAGGGTTGGCATATCAAGCTGCCCTGGGGAAATGAAGAAGAAAAAAAACGTGCTCTGCGTATTGCGGTGGCTTGTGAAAATGCTTGTGTATTGCCGCGATTAAATTTGATTGAAATAACTAAAATTTTGGCGGAAGCGGAAGCGGTAGTTGCAGTGGATACGGGACTTGCACATTTAGCAGCGGCGTTGAATGTGCCGACAGTTTCTGTTTATGGTTCGACGGACGCGGTGTTGACGGGTACGCTGGGAGAGTCACAAATTCATTTGTCTGCGAAGTTTTCTTGCGCGCCGTGTTTGAGTCGGGAGTGTACGTATCGAGGTGCGGAGAAAGATTTGGCAAATCCCGCATGTTTTTCAACGGTTTCGCCGATGCAGGTTTGGAACGCTTTGATCTCTTTCAATGAGCTTTATAAAACATAATTTATATAATATTCGCCATATTGTAAAAATAGAAAATATAGTTTATAATATAATTATTATCAAGACAAAAAATAAACTATATTTTATGGCAATTACATTGTGGGGAAAAGTTTATTACAGCGATATCTATGCCGGAGAGCTTCAACAAGAGCCGGGCGGGCGGTGTATATTTACCTATGATGCTTCGTATCTCAATTCTCCTTCTCCTTTGCCCATTTCTTTTTCTTTCCCATTACGCAAAGAATCATTCGTATCAGAAAGAGGTTTACATCCTTTTTTTGATAATCTGGCGGCTGAGGGATGGCTTGAAGATGTGCAAGCTAAAGCATTGCAAACGGCTGATCGATTTGCGCTGTTACTCGGATTTGGTTACGACTTGGCAGGAGCAGTATCGATTATTGATCCTCTGCCGCGTCCTCGCATTCAGTTAAATCATATTGATGAGATAGCTGCTTTAAGTGGCCGAACTTCTCTTTCAGGAGTACAGCGTAAATTAATGGTAGTGAAAGAAGGCAATCAATATCGACCCGCAAATTCAAATGAATTAAGTACTCATATTGCAAAACTTTCTTCAGGAACTTTAACAGATATTATTGAAGTTGAGTATCTTACGACTCAAGCAGTAAAAAAATTATTACCGGATGATGCTGTAGTTGAAATGGAAATTGCGACTGTTCATGGGTTGCCTGAATCGGCATTAATTATAAAACGTTTTGATCGAATTGTTTTTCATACAAAAGTAAAAAATCTTAATGTTGAAGAAATTAATTCATCCAAAATAACTCGGATTCATTTTGAAGAATTTAATCAATTATTAGGCCATTATTCAGGCGATGATAAATATAAAGGGTCTTATGAGGACCTGGGAAATTTTATTAATACAACAGCAGGATGTATGCCGGCTGAAGTGGATCGTCTTTATAGGCGAATTTTAGCTAATTTATTAGTGGGAAATACAGATGCTCATTTCAAGAATTTTGCTATGTTCCACACGAGAGATGGGCTTAGATTAACGCCTTCGTATGATTTAGTTGCGGCAAATCGATACCAGCAATATAAGGAAATCGCTTTAAATATAGGCGGGGCAAAAAATTTGGAAATAGGAGCATTAAAGCCCAAACATATTATCGAATTAGGATATGCATTTGGATTAAATAATAAAATTATTTTGAATACAGTGAATGAGATTGAAGCAAATTTACAAACAGCAAAACAAGCAATTTTTACTTCACAAATTGATTGTTCTTCGGCACTTCGAAAAAAATTAATTGATATGATGGAGAAACGATGGAAAGGCAGTTTCGGCTCAATTGGCCAGCTATTGTCGAAGAGGCAAAGCAAAGGCGGAAATCGCAAAATTTAACGCAACAGCGATTGGCAATGCTTGCGAATGTTAGCACGCCAACGATATCGCGTTTTGAAAATGGCAATAAAGATATTCAATTATCTTCCATTTTGAATATTTTAAAAATGTTAGGAATGTTGGATCAACGAAGTTTAATTTTTCCAGAAGTACCGAATGTGCAAAAGGACTTTAATTCTGGCAGCATTATTTTTTGGGGAAAAAATGAGGCAGGTCAATCCATACGTTGTGCGATTTCTTATGAAGCATTAGAAGATCATTATGAAAGTAAAAGCAAAGATATAAAAAAAATTTTTTTAGAAAATCATGCTGCAATTGAACATGAAGCTTTGCGAAAATATTTAAATAATCAATGTGAAGCAGATAATTTTATTTTTATCAAAACCGCGGATTTATAATCTTAGAGCCTGTTCAAAGTCTCTAAATAATTTTAAAACGTCGTCTTAAACGAAATCTTCTCATTAAAAATTTCAACAAAATTGCTCACGTATGGTCAAATACGCTCCGCATTTTGTTGAAATTTTTAATGAGAATCTTTCATTTAATACTCGTTTTAAAATTATTTAGAGACTTTGAACAGGCTCTTA
>DATIJV010000086.1:0-21895 GCA_035478255.1 Gammaproteobacteria bacterium | reverse complement strand
CCCACTGTTTAAGTATTGTATTTGGCGATTTTGTTTCTATCTGATCAAAAACAGTTTTGACGCGTTCGCAGAAGTATGCGCTAATCGCTTTATCAAGCCACTCAA
Source organism: Gammaproteobacteria bacterium (assembly GCA_035478255.1). GTDB lineage: Bacteria > Pseudomonadota > Gammaproteobacteria > DSM-16500 > DSM-16500 > DATIJJ01. The sequence goes on along the minus strand of DATIJV010000086.1, from coordinate 21,790 downwards.
AGCTCTCCTGAGATAAAGAAACCCCTTCATCTATTTTTCCTGTTTTTAATCCTTTTTCCCAAATCGCATTTCGTAGTGCAGCATGATTTTTTCCATAATATGCATTTACCCACGCCATACAACGATTACCCAAATTAATACCAAACTCACTGCCAGGATTTTTATCCAGATTGGCATTAACCAAATTCACAATGTCTTCCCAACCCTGTTGAAGTGCTTTTTGTTCTTTTTCACTAAAGCGATTTTTGAATTCATGTTCAAATCTGGCATACTCTTTTAATTCGTCAGCAGTTAATATTTCACCGGCCCATGTTTTTTCAAGTTGTTGTGTCATGCGATATACCTCTATTAGTTTGATAATATTTTTCCAAGGGATAGATTTATTATGTCTACAGGAAGAAATAATATTTTTTAGGGTTTGACTGGCTTCAAAAAGTGTTTTTGCTTTTTCTTCCAGAAATTTTGATTGAATAGAAAAATGATCAATCATATCAACGTCCGTTTTAAGCAAATTTTTTATTCGCGACAAATCAAATCCAAAAAATTTAAGCGCAATAATCTGCTGTAGTTTTAATAAATCTTTTTCGGAGTACAAACGATAAGCATTATCCAATCTGACAGAGGGTTCCAGTAAGCCAATGCGATCATAATGATGCAATGTCTGCACGGATATCCCGGTCAATTGACTCAATTCTTTTACGTACCATTGGCTCATTCGTTTATCCTCCACGCATGCAAGATAAAGTATATAGCAACTATAGGGTCAAGAGGTTTTTTATTAAAATTTATCAATTTTGCATTTTGACTTGTACATCGGTAATACCTAAGTCGGCTGCTTGTAAAAGCTCAATAATTTTTAGTTTATCTAATTCATTTTTGATGCATTTCATTGTATAAAACGGGAGAGGGGATGTATTGCTGCCAATGATAATCAATTTGTTCACAAACCAATTAAAGATTGGGCGAAGCTGTTCACTGTTAAGGTTGACCGCTGCGGAAAGAAATAACGCGTTGCCCCGAGTAGATTCACTCCATAGATGACGCTGTTTTCCGCCTAAGAAGTGTGTCCCAAAATACCAAATTTAGACTTTTACAATGAAATCATACGTAATCATAAGGGTTTTTTTATTCAAAATATAATAAATAATTATTGTATTACGATAATAAATGTTATAAATTGCCAAAACCATCGATGGTTGACCCTATTGAAAATTAACGTTTGAGGTATATATGAAATTTAAAAAAATGAGTGCTATCGTTTTAATCTGTCTTGGCTTTACAGTTGCGGCTCATGCAAATGAGGTGCTTCTCACAGCAAATCAACCAATGAAAATTACCTTTCGGGTAGCTCATAAAAATCAAAATAGTCAACCTGTTTTGGGTGAGCTCCAATCGATAAACATAGATAAAAACGTTAAGGTTCCCATTTCGTTGGATACTTATGATAGAGCAGGAGTAGTTATTGTGTCTGCGGATGGTCATGAGTTACCACCATCGGCTAATCAATTTGATCAACCTAAACAGTGTTCGATGACGACAGATAAAACGAAAGCTACTGGTGCATTAGAATTTACATTGTCTAAGCATTCTATTAGTTGTCGATCTTATGGCGGAATATTTGGATAGGTATTATGGGCGCAGAAATGTGCCCATTATTTTAATCGAATGGAGAAATGATATGAACAGAATTAAAAATGTTAGCCTGTTTTTTAGGCTAGTGTTTCAAATTATTTTAGTTGCATTGCCTATTTTATTAATAGTTAGCTGGGCTTATGCGCCTGACGAATTAACCATGTTAGCGGGTTTTATAAAATTGAACGCCATTCCTGCCACCTATAACGGAATGCATTCCTATACTGCACAGGGCATACCAGAAAAAGCCATATTACATACTTTGAGTGCGAGAGAAAAAGGCTTGGGATTTTTAGTTAGCACGGTACCTATGATGGTTGAAATGTTTATCATGTATTCATTAATTAAATTATTTGGCCTGTATGAAAAAGGAGAAATTTTTTCAATTAAGAATGTGAAATATATTCGCAATATTGGTTATGCATTATTAATGGGGCAGTTGATTGAACCAGTTTATCAATTCATTATGGGGTTGGTTCTAACGCTAAATAATCCACCCCACCATCGTTATGCAGCTATTACATTAGATCAAACAAATATTGGAATTTTACTAACAGCGCTGATGGTTATTTTAATTTCTTGGATAATGGCGGAAGGTTGTAAGTTGCGTGAAGAGCAGCAATTAACCATATAGGTGGTGCTATGACTATTATTGTAAATTTAGATGTCATGTTGGCAAAGAGAAAAATACGTTCGAAAGAGCTTGCAGAAGCTATTGGCATTACGGAACAAAATTTATCTATACTAAAAACAGGTAAAGCTAAGGCAATTCGGCTATCTACGCTTGAGGCGATTTGCAATTATTTGTCTTGTCAACCAGGAGATATATTGGAATATCGTAGCTGAGAATAACCGAGAAAATAAAAGCACAGTCGGACTATTATACCTCTCACTAATCATTTTTAGGTATTATTAACATCCTATCGACCTGGCCATCTTGCTTGCCAAAAACACTTACATAAAAAAGGTTATGCGCGTGTTTTTGGCAAGCAATCTGACCGGTCACTGGGCGTTAATAATACCTAAAAATGATTAGTGAGAGGTATATTTTGTTAAAAACCTGTATTTTTACTGGAGTTTCTGATGATATTGGATTTTTCGAGGGTGTCAATCGCATTGAACGCTCAACCTTTTGATTAATTATACTTTATTTGATTCGATTTTTTCAGGTATCCCCAAAAATATCCCCATAACACATTTATTTATTATTTATTACATTGTTGCGCCGACCATTTAAGCGCAGGGTGCAGCCGGATATTATGTATTAGCGCTTCATCGTCGCATAATAACTCAGGCAGTATATTACCTTGATCGAGCAAGGAAGTTAAAAAATTTTTCTCCGGGTCAGTCAATGGCAGTAATCGATTAAAAGCACTTTGAGTTTCTACTACCAGATTTTCAGCCCAGGATGATAAAGGTTCTCTGTCTGCGATTGATGATTTTTTCAACAAGGGAACCAATCTATTTTTTAGATCATTGATATCTACGGTTATATCGTTAGGGGATATTGTTCTTAAATCAACTTTTCTGCTGATGGCAGAATAAATAATAAGTGCGAGTCGAAGTTTTTTATCTTCAAGTTTAAGGTTCGTTAATAGATGGTATGCGTCAAAAATATCCCGTCCCGTTTTTCTATCAATCAGTGCGATGAGCTTGCCCGCTGAAAGCTCATGGGGATTAAGAACGGGAATGTTATGTATCTGATGAGACCCGACCTTGCAGCTTGATTTAAGTTCAACAGGCCAGAGCGGTTGGCGGTACATAAAGTTTAAGTCAATTTCCAAATTACCGGTGTGACCCAATGCGCTTGCGTATCGCCAAATCATTTTCCCACCCGCATGCCGGTTGGGATTACGATCCACGATTAATCCTTTTCTTTCGCAGATTGCGGAAATAGTAGATTCAATGAGAGGTCTGTCAGCCAGCATGGCTTCTCTTTCAGTGTGTCCGATGTAATTTAAGTCAATATCAACAGACAAACGCGGTAAATTAAAAATGAAAAGATTTAAGGCTGTCCCTCCCTTTAACACAATCTTATTTGTCAATTGAGGAAATGTAGCAAAATCGGATAATAAGTCCATTAACAAAAAAACTTTTTCAAGGTGTTCGAGTTTAAATCCAGTTAAAGTAGATTCTCGTTGGAGTTGCTGTTTAGACAGAATCATTAGTTGGTTCTTCCCATTCTCGTTCTATGATGCGACGAGGAACCATCAGGTTCCATCGTGAAATAAATTTTCCTGCCTCGCGTTTGCTGCGTTCAAGATAATGCACGCTAGCCGGTTTTTTTGCTTGTAATTTGTTTAATGATTTTTCGTCCACATTGAATTTTTTCTGATATTGCTCGAGAAAAAAGCCCAGTTTTGCGATGGTTGTTGCATTGTCGAGTAATATCGCATATTCGATCATTTTATTAAAGTTCAGTACGGGGATATGCGCTGCCGAACGCCATATTTCTTCAAAGCCTCCTGCATATTCAGGTCGATCTAGTGCGTCCACAATGGTTCGCTCTAGGCTGGTTACTTTAATAGTTAATCCCTCCCGATCTACGCTCATGACTTCCGCGTTAATTTTCTTTTTTTTGATGAGAGCTTTTGGGAATGGCAAACGAGTAAATTCTGTTTGTTGATAAATGAAAGGCTGAATTTTATGTTGAGATAGAAAAATCATTTGTTGTGATAAGGTATAAGAGACTCCATGAAAATCAAAAGCTGAATGATATGCCAACACTGCATCGTCATTTATACGACCTGCGATGAGATAAGGATCAATTACATAAGATTCTGCTGTGTCGCGAAAAGACAGGGGGATACTGACAAAAAGTCCGCGGCGTATGCGAACGATATTTTTTTTCCTGAGATGGTACGCCAATATTTCTTTTTGCGTATTTTCATTTAAAGACCCTTGAGAAATTGCGTAGCGCTTAAATTCCTCGTGTGTAAAGACGGGGTTTTTTTCAAAAAATTCTGCCGGGAGCATTTGACAATTCCTCTTGTACATACTATCTATGATAGTCGTTTTAAGGTTAAATGTCAAAAATGAGCGACTTAATTTTGACTAATTTGCTTGTAACTACTATTATTTATAGTACTTTTGGGGTTTAATGTCAAAATTAAACGATGCCCAGATATTTTTGAGGGGTTCAGTCGAATTAAACCCTCAACTTGTTGATTGAGCAAAGGATTTTTAATTTGGCTTCCCCGGATTATCTCTAAACTGGGTTAATTAAGTATAAAAGGTTTGGTAAAAAGTAGCATATCTACTCCAACAAACTTATCATTAAAATAATGACTTGATACTAATGGATGCCTGCAATGGATGCTGGATATGAAGTGCGGAAAATGTCTAATGCGAGAGATTTTTTAAAAAAATATTTTTACCTTTTTTCGTCCTTATTTCTTTTGTTGATATAGCCATAATTATCTCCTAATTCCGTTACGGGATATTGTAATTAGACTCGAATGTGTATTTGTAAATAGTAGGATAATTGTGTCTTGTTTTTTTAAATTGTCTAAATGCTGCATTATCTTTTTTCGCTCGCTGGAAGCGAATATGGCGGAGAGGGTGGGATTCGAACCCACGTGGAGGCTTACGCCCCCCATCCGATTTCGAGTCGGTGCCGTTATAGCCGCTTCGGTACCTCTCCAGTATGGCTGAATTATATGCAGAGCTTTTTTATGTTTCCACTAAATTATAACCCCGGCGGTACCAAACTAATTTCCCGTGTCCCTGTGGGATATTCTCTGTTCGAAACCGGATAAGCTTCATGAATGGTCGATGAAGCCATGCCCGGTGGGATTTTTAGAGGCGGAACACTTTTGGCTTTCAGATAATCCGTGTTGCGGTTCTGAATAAAACCTTTATCACCATAAATATAGGAACAATTCGATAACACTATGCACGATAGGGCAATTAATATTAATTTTCGCATACCTAAACCTTCGTTTTATGAGTCACCCCGGCCATCTGCATCGCATCCTGCAAGTCAGAATGATATTGGGTATCAAGAGGTGACAATGGTAACCGGATTCCTGCAGGAATCAAGCCCATTTGATTCAAAACCCACTTGGTTGGAATGGGATTCGATTCCAGAAACAGTTTTTTATGCAGCGGCATGAGTTCTTGGTTGATTTTTTCAGCGGTTTCCATTTCGCCATTCAGGGCAGCTTGACACATATTGTGCATTTTCTGAGGTAGAACATTGGCTGTTACGGATATCGCGCCGATCGCACCTTTTTGCATAGAATCTAAAGCAGTCGCATCATCACCGCTATAAATCGCAAACTCTTTTCCGCAACGTTTAAAAATTTCTGCTGTGCGCTCAGGTTTGCCTGTCGCTTCTTTAATGCCAACAATATTTGAAATTTTTGCCAAACGCTCAACCGTTTCAGGCAGCATGTCACAAGCTGTTCGGCCGGGAACGTTATACATAATAATCGGAAAATCCACGCTTTTAGCGATTGCCTGATAATGTGCGAACAAACCTTTCTGAGTAGGTTTATTGTAATAAGGCGTCACGATCAAAGCTCCATCGGCACCTGCTTTGTGCGCATTCCGCGTCAGATGAATGGTGTGCTCAGTCGAAAGCGTACCTGTTCCCGCAATGACAGGAAGGCGTTTTGCAACTTGAAGAACCACAGCAGAAATCACCTCGTATTGCTCATTTTCAGTGAGAGTCGAGCCTTCGCCTGTGGTGCCTGCAATGACAAAACCATCAGTTTTTTCAGCAATATGCCATTCCACTAATTCGTGCAATGATTTTTTGTCGATGGATCCGTCGACATGCATGGGGGTGACTAATGCTACCAGACTACCTTTTAACATATGATTTTCCTCGATCATAACGATATAAATGGTAACACTACCACTTCACTTGTCTATGTTTTTATGTATAATTCAGCCAGTTTTTGATTATATTTTTAAGGAAATTAAATGCATCGGAGCTGCTCAGAATTTCTCTGGGGAAAAAACGCCAAATTCACTTATTTATTTATTGCAGCAGCGATTTTGTTATTGACGTGTCTCGGCTCGCGTGAGATCTGGACACAGGAACATCGCTGGTCTGATATCGTTTATGCGATGTTATACCATCATGATTATCTTCATCCCACGCTCAATGGGCATGATTATTATGATAAACCTTTGCTTTCTTATTGGCTGATCGTATTTCTGGCAAAACTCTCGGGCGGATTGACTACCTGGGCGATGCGTTTACCTTCTGCTCTCGCAGGGTTGCTCGCCATTGGCTCGATTTATAGTTTAGGCGCGCATTTGAAAGACCGGCGCTTGGGATTATTGGCAGGATGGATGCTGCTCACGACATTTTATTTTATTTTCTGGGCGCGAACCAGCAGTGCAGATATGTTAAATCTTGCGGGTACATTATTCGCCGTTGCTTGGTATTCCATCAAAAAATCACACATTTCATTTTTTAATTATGCAATTTTCTTTTTGATTCTTGCGCTGACTGCATTGTGCAAAGGATTGGTGGCGCCAGTTGTTGCCTGCCTTGTCATTTTGCCTGACTTATTCATCAATCAAACATGGAAAAAACATTTACGTTTAAGCCTGGTTTTTGCCTGGATTCCGGCTGCGATTGTTTATATGCTGCCATTTTTTGCATCGGTGCATTTTAATGGCAGTCAGTATGGTGAAAATGGTTTGATGTTAGTCTATAGAGAAAATATTCTTCGCTATTTTCAACCGTTTGATCATAAAGACCCGATTTATTCTTATCTTATTTATTTACCTCTTTATTTACTGCCGTGGACAGTTTTTTTTCTTCCTGCTTTATTTTCGCTGAAATCACGCTGGAAAAAAATGTCTTCTCAATCCCGATGGATGGTGTGGTCGGTTGTTTTGTTATTTTTATTTTTTACTTTGAGCGGATCACGTCGAAATTATTATATTTTGCCGGTCGTGCCTTTTGCGATTTTATTAACGGCTGATTGGATTTTGGTAGGAGCTGAAACATTAAGTCGAAATGTCTGGGCAGGGCGTACAGCCATTGTATTTTTTGTTTTATTTTTTATTTCGTTTGATGCAGGGCAAAAAATTTATTATAGCGGCGGCGGGATGAATGTATTTGCAGAAACTTTACAAAAACGCATAAATTTAATTAAGCCTTGGGAGCAATGGAATATTGTCATGCTGGATGCGGAAAGTAAAATTCGTTTTTATTTGGATTTGTCGCCAGATGCGAAAAATTATGGCATGGATTCTGATATGCGTGATCAGCAAACGCAAGAGAGTTTATCAAAAAGATGGCCGTTTTTGCGGGATGCTAATAAAAAGAGAGATACAATTTTTATTAGCAGAAAACAATATGAAAAACAATTACAAGGTATTTTAACGAACTATAATGTGATTGAAGCGAAGCCGATTTATGGCGAAAGATTGTTTCATGATGATGCTGGTTTAGCGATTGCATTTGTGCCGAATTAGGGCGTGTCCTAGCAAACTTCAATTTGTTGACAAGGGAACTCTGAACTTCCTTTTTCGACTTGAATGGTGACGTGATCAATTCTGAACTGATTCTTTAAGTCCCTGTTGATTTTGATAAAATCTTCATCAGAGAGAGGATTGGCTGGCATGATAAGATGAATGGTCATAGCGACTTCTTTGGTACTTAAGCCCCAAATATGTAAATCATGAACAGTCTGAACACCTGATATGTTTTTAAAATAGGTTTCAACGCCTTGACGGTCGATATGGCGGGGAATCGCATCTAAAATAAGCCGGGTAGAGTCTCGCAGTAATCCCCAGGTTCCCCATAAAATCACAACGATGATCAGCAATCCCACCAAGGGATCAATCCACATTTGCCGGGTAAATAAAATAAGAATTCCTGACACGACAACGCCAATTGAAATGAATGCATCACCTAAAAGGTGCAGAAAAGCGCCTTTAATGTTCAAATCATGATGCGCGCCTTTCATAAATAACATCGCTGTACTGCCATTAATGATGATGCCAATCAGTGCGACGATAATGACAATCCGTTCATTCACCTGGCTTAAATGCCAAAATTTATAAATAGATTCGTAGGCAATTAATGCGGAACTTGCAACGAGAATCAGTGCATTGGTTAAAGCCGCCATGATGGTTGTGCGTTTGAATCCATAACTGTAGCGTTTATTGGGCGGTAACGTGAGCAGCCAACTTGCTCCCCATGCTAAAACCAGGCCGAATACATCACCGAAATTATGCGCAGCATCAGCGAGTAGTCCCATTGAGTTTGCGATAATGGCATAAGTTGCCTGGAAAATCGTAAAGGCAAAATTCAATAATATGGCGATGCCGAATGCTTTGTTGAAAGAATGAGGAACAGGGTGGTGATGTCCTGAATGGTCATGATTGTGATCGTGTGAGTGAGACATATATACCTGTTTTTCATGATTGCTGCTTGTGGTGCATAGTGTAACATATACTTTGTACTACCCATCAACTCTATATGACCTGTTGAAAAGCTGGTGCATGATATGGGGATGCGGCGCTTGTTGCATAATCTTCAAGATACTTCGCAAGGGTACTGCTTTTTTTCCATAGGCTAAGTTCATGTTTAATTGATGCAGCTATTGCTAAAATTTTTACTTTATCAATTGAATCACGGGTCAATAAATACATTGCTTCTGCCGCATATTGAATCCGTTTTTGATTATCAGTTGTAGGAAGATATTGGATTAGTTTTTTTAAACAAGCATCAGCTGCTGGATCTGATTTAATTTCAGTTTTTTCAAATGCACGAGACAATAATGTTATTTGAGTTTTAATCGGCAGACCACGTAAAAATTCTTTGTATTTTTCGTCATGAAATATAGGGTTAAATAATTTAGTTTGTTTGGAAGAATCAATCAAGGGAATCAATTTTATTAACAAATCACGCCCTCTACAATCATCTGAATGGAGAATGTTATGAATGGATTGGACTGATAAGGTTGCAATAAATTCCAGGCATTTACCTAAATCAGGTAAATTTCCTAAATGTTTCAGCAGCTCAGGATGGCAAGCCATTTCCTTATTGTTATTTTTTTCTTCATTTTGATGTTTTGCTTCTAAAGGAGCTGCGATTTCTAATGCGGTATTGACGATTGTTAAAAACCGGCACAATTTATCACTTTGCCATTCGTTGGTTGGGCTTAAAAATTCAGTGAGCGAAAGGTTTACGAATGTCTTCAGATAAGGAAGGGGAGAACTATTTTGTAGCGATAATAAAAATGCGAGAAAAAGATCAGGATTACCTTTGCAGAAATTAGCCAATTCTTCAGCAGATAATACCAGAGATAAATTTTTATTTAAAAGACTGGGAGAAGGGTCATCTTTATTCACTCCAGCTGTCAATTCCCTGGCAATTTGATCTGTGAAGGCAATTTTTTTGATATCATCAAAAAATAATTGAAATTGATCAGAAGGAAATTCCGCAAATTTTTTAATATTACGCAATGAAAAATTTTTTATTTTTATTATATCTTTTTCGCAAAGCAGTTCCCGCAATTCGAGAAATTTTTTAAAATCTCCTGTATCGATAATCAAGTTTGTCAAATGTTTTGTTGCTGCTTCCATATTTTTAGGAGTATTTTTTAAAATAAAAAAGATTTGTGAAATGGAAAGTATCTCAGCGATACAGAAAAACTGCGGGCCCTCTATAATGTTATATAATTTTTCTGGCGTTATTTTTAAGAGTAATGATTCTATCAATTTAGGAGATAGTTTTTTATTAAGAGCATACTGCAATAATCTTTCGCACAGAGAATCAAGTTTTTCTTTCTCATCGGGAGAAAAATGTAATTGATTAATGAAATTTTCATTTTCCATAACGATATCAAAGAACCTTGTAGATTGAGTCGGCTCAATATGACTATATATTTCTGAAAAATTATTTTTCGGATTTTTTGTCATGGTTTTTAAAAGATCCGCAGTGTCATCTTTATTTTCGAGGACCTTAGTCATTAAAGCAGGGGCTTCAAACAAATGTCCTATAAAGCTATTGTGAAGAGAGGAACCTTTTTCTTCTATATTTTCTTCGTAGAAGATGTTGTGACCGATCTTTAAAAATTCACGGATATCTCCAGCAATCTGATTATTTTGATTATTTAAAATTTCTTTTTCGACTCTTTTTAATAGACTAGAAGATAAATTTACTTGAAAAAATTGTTTGATATAGTCTGGAGAAATAGACGGCGGCGATTGAAACGCTCTTACCACAAAAAGAAAATTTGATAGGGAAAGAGGATCATTGGTATTTATCAAGTTATCTGGGTCTAAAAACAGAGTAAGATTTTTGATATAGTCATTGCTAAAATTGTTGAAACGGAAATTTATACGAGTTGTTCTTGCGCGAAGTAAAACTAATAAATTAAAATGTGATTGGGATGTATCATTTTTAAATGCTTCAAAAATCTTTAAAAAATTTTGATGAGAAAATTTTAGAGCATTTTCTACAAGTTGATGTGTGTCCATCCATTTTAAGCAATCATTACGTTGCACCTTGCATCGCTCTCTTATTTTTAAAATTGTTTCAACATCTTCTTTTTCTTCAAGAAATTTACTGATTTTTTCTGCATGCCATACGTTAAGTTTATTTGAAAACAGATAATTGATTAGATGTTCCATGCCATGAATCTCAACTACTTTTTCAACAGGTAAATAGTCGAGATAATTTTTAAATATATTGGGGTCATTTGATAGTATAGATCCCAAGATTTTTTCGCCAAAAATCTCCTTTATTTTTTCAATAGGTATAAGCTGAATACATTTTATGAATATGCTTTGAAACTGCGGGCCTTTTATAATTTTATATAATTTTTCTGGCGTTATTTTTAAGAGTAATGACTCTATCAATTTAGGAGATGGTTTTTTATTAAGGGCATACTGAAATAATTCTACGCACAGAGAATCGGGATAAAAATGTAATTGATCAATTAAATTTTCATTTTCCATAACGCAATCAAAGAACTTTGTAGATGGCTTAATATGTCTATATATTTCTGCAAAATTATTTTTCGGATTATTTATTATGGTTTTTAAAAGATGCGCAGTCTCATTATTATTTGCGAGAACCGCTCTCATTAAAGCAGGGGCTTCAAACAAATGTCTTATAAAGTTATTGTGAAGAGAGGAACCTTTTTCTTCTGTATTTTCATTGTAGAAGATTTTGTGACCGATATCTAAAAATTCATGGATATCCCTGGCAAGCTGATTGTTGAAAATTTGAGTTTCGACTCTTTCTAATATACCAGAAGATAAATTTACTTGAAAAAATTGTCTGATATAGTCTGGAGAAATAGACGGCGGAGATTGAAACGTTTTTACCATAAAAAGAAAATTTGATAGGGAAAGAGGATTATCAGGATTTATCCAGTTATCTGGGTCAAAACACAGAGCAAGATTTTTGAAATTGTCATTGCTAAGGTTAGCGAAATTGAACTTTAAATTAGGTGCTTTTATGCGCTGAAAAACTAATAAATTAAAATGTGGTTGGCGTATATCATTTTTAAATGCCTCAAAAATCTTTAAAAAATTTTGATGAGAAAATTTTTGAGCATTGTCTACAAGATAAGGGGTGGTCGCCCATTCTAGTAACTCATTAGGCTGCTTATTTTCCTTGCACCGCTCTCTTATTTTTAAAATTGTTTCAATATCTTCTTTTTCATTAAGAAATTTCTTGATACTCTTTACATGCGATTCGCTAAGGTTATTTGAAACCAGATTATTGATTAGATATTCCATGCCATGAATCTCAATGGCTTTTTCAACAGATAAATTGCTGAGACAATATCTCAGTACAATTATTTCACCAAAAATCTCCTTTATTTTTGCAATAGGTATAAGCTGAATACATTGTTTGAATATGCTTTGATTCTTATTTGTTGTCATTTCCTCCAATCTTTTTTTAGAAGTTATCCGTAGTAAAAGCTCTGCTTGATCTTGGTATATGAGGTGCTGCTCCAAAGCCATTGAGAGCAGCGATTTCTTCTTTGTATCAATTGGATAAATGAGCTCATCAAATTTTTCTTGTTGCTGAGGATTAAATGACAGCGTACCACGCTCTTCTTTTTTTTCTTCATCTGAATAGGGCTTTAAGGTTTTGAGAAACTCTTTTTCATTTAAAACGGCCTCGAATAAAATGTGTTGTTTATCTTTCAAGCGAGGATCATGTAAGACATCCAAAAAGCTTAAATCATCACCCGGTTCTGCGAGTAGTATACTTAAATATTTAAGTACGCCATTATCTTTATCGAAAAGAACTTCTTCCCTAAGTATTCCTGGTTTTTTTCGAATCCCGTTTACGCTGGTATCAGCAAGGAATCTCAGGTCCCAGTAATTGCTAAATAATACCGCTGCGATACTCCAAAAATAAGAATATGCCTCGCCTTCACTTTCCCCCACTGTAAACTTTGTTCTTACAGGAAGTATTGTACTTCTAAAAATGCATTCCATGACTACGCTATACTCAAGCTCAACCTGCAGTAGTATATTTAAAGCAGTGCGCGTGCGCGCGTCGATACAACTAGCGTCGGGGCTGCCGCCGAGGCTTCCGCAAAATAATCTAATACGCGGGATGTCATGTGCATACTGCTTAAATCCATTAAAAAATGGCTGAAACAAGCTGGTTGTAATCATATTGTTTAGCCAGTTTTTATCGTTCCACTCGCGGGCCATGTTCTTATATACATCATACGATTCGTATATATTTCTTAGATTGAGGTTATCTGGATGAACAATTAAATCCAGGAGATTGCAGAATCCTTTTATCTGATCAGATTTATTATCCTTCTTATATTCTTCTTGTTCTAACTTTACCTCTGCTGAGAAATCGCGGCATATTGCATGATGACTGCAAGGTAAGTCTTTTAATAAAAGCGTGTAAGGTTTCTCATTTAATAAAAACGGTTCTTTGGGATTAAGTGTAAGTAATTTCTTAAAGGTATTCTCAGTTTTTGAGTATAAATAAAGATGATCGTGAGTATTTGCGTGTATGAAAATAAATGCAGATTTGTTCTTTGGAATTGTATTTAAAAACGCGTTTATTTTGTTCTCATTATCAAGATCAAGAGATATTAAAAAAAGGTCATAGTTATGTCCTAATAATAGATTTTTTCGTATAGCAGTTAGTGCATTAGTCTTTGCAGTATGATAGTTCTCGAGATGAACAGGCACACAAGATTCGAACTCTATTGCCTTATCATGGGGTGTATACTGATATTGGTTTTTCTTCTTGAAGTCAATTGGAGTACTATCATTCTGATGGCGGTTTTGCACAAAAATGATATCTATCATGGCCTCAAATGTTCCGAGTACAGTCACTAGATTTTCTGTTTCCGTTTTCTCTAAACTATAACGGTTTCCTAAAATTATTGTGTCTCGTATAGACTTTATCTCAGCGCGCAATTCATCAACTGAAGGAAGATTTTTTGCTTCTGCTTGTCTATGATCTCTGCTGGATTCCATAAATAATCTCTCAAGAAAATTTATTATTATAATAATAAAGCATTTATCTTAAGGATGTATTAAATTAATTCAAAACAAGGCACGATGAATCAATGAGTTAGCTTGTTCTGGGGTAAGTATTCGGTGACAGTCGCGTGGTTCTCTATTTTGACCTCCTTCCCCTATCCCCTTCCTCCAAACGAAAAGCGCGTTTAGAGGAAGGGGGACGCTCTAATTAAGCGCATCTATACCGAAGAGTCCCCCTTCCTCCACATGCTTTTTGTGGAGGAAGGGGATAGGGGAAGGAGGTCAAAATTTTAGGATTATTCTTCCTTCAACGACACCAAACTCGTATTCCCGCCCGCTGCTGTTGTATTAATTGAAATTGCTCGTTCAACGCAAAGGCGCGGCAAATAATACGGGCCTCCTGCTTTCGGGCCTGTTCCCGATAAATTTTCACCGCCAAATGGCTGCACACCCACCACTGCGCCAATCATGTTCCGATTAACATACAAATTTCCGACCGGCATACGATCCTGAATATATTTTACTGTCGCATCAATCCGGCTATGAATACCCAAAGTCAATCCATAACCCGTTTGAATAATTTGCTGCAATACCTGGTCCAAATCTTTCGCTGCATATCGGACCACATGCAAAATCGGCCCAAAGACTTCGCGTTCTAATAAATTTACATTTTTTAATTCAAACACACACGGTGCAAAATAATATCCATTCGGTAATTGGCTTGTTTCAACTTGATAAACCAGCGTCGCTTCTTTTTTCATTTTCAGAACATGATCATTCAACATATTTAACGCATCTTTGTCGATAACAGGTCCCACATCCGTTGAAAGCAGTGCAGGATCGCCCAAAGTCATTTCCTGCATTGCGCCTTTCAACATATCCAGTATGCGCGGCGCAATCTCTTCCTGCAAAAATAAAACGCGTAATGCTGAGCAGCGTTGTCCTGCACTATTAAATGCAGAACTCATCACATCTGTTACGACTTGTTCTGGAAGAGCAGATGAATCTACGATCATCGCATTTTGCCCGCCTGTTTCTGCAATGAATGGAATAATAGGCCCTCGACGTTCTGCCAATTTTTGATTAATGAGTTGTGCGACTTCCGTTGAGCCGGTAAACATGACCCCTTTGATACGCGAGTCTGCGACTAATTTTGCACCAATCACTGAACCGTGACCTGGTAAAAGATGCAGGGCTTCCGCAGGAATTCCAGCTTGATGCAATATACGCACGACTTCTGCTGCGATTAAAGGTGTTTGTTCGGCGGGCTTTGCAATCACTGTATTGCCGGAAGCGAGCGCTGCCAATATTTGTCCCGCAAAAATTGCCATCGGAAAATTCCATGGGCTAATACAAGCAATTACACCGCGCGGGTGTAATGAAAGTTGATTCAATTCACCGGTTGGGCCAGTTAATGTTTGCGGTTGCAAATCTTTTCGTGCGCGCACCGCATAATATCGGCAGAAATCAACCGTTTCACGAATTTCAGAAACACAATCCACCAGTTGTTTTCCACCTTCGCGGCAGAGCAGCGTCATCAATTGCGGCATGTTTTGTTCAAATAAATCAGCTGCGCGATCCAGAGACGCGGCGCGTTCCTCTACGCTTGTTTTAGCGAAAGATTCTGCCGCTTGATGTGCCTGTTCCAAAGCATTTTCTACATCATCTGGAGTCGCGTAATGTGCAATACCAACGATGCGTTCATGATTAGCCGGCGATATGATGGTTTTTCCAGGTGAATGCGTCAGCATTTTTCCATTAATGATGGGACCTGTTGTCCATTGCTGTTTATCCAGAACATCCATTTTTGCTTTTAACTGTTCAAGTGTTTGCATATTTGAAAAATCAACTCCTGATGAATTTAAACGTTCCTGACCAAAAAGATTTTTTGGCAGGGGAATATAAGGATGCGGCTTTTGCTTCAGTGCTGCGATTTTTAAAACAGGATCTTGAATAATTTTTTCAATGGGCATGTCATCATTTGCAATGCAATTGATAAATGATGAATTCGCACCATTTTCCAATAAGCGTCGCACCAGATAACACAGTAAATCTTTGTGCGTGCCGACCGGTGCATAAATGCGGCAGGGAATATTTAAATTATCTTTTCCGACAACTTGATCGTATAAAGTTCGTCCCATGCCATGCAGACATTGAAATTCAAATTCACGTCCGGTTCCAGCTATTTCTAAAATTGCTGCGACAGAATAAGCATTGTGTGTGCCAAACTGCGGATAAAAACACTGAGGTTCAGCTAATATTTTTTTGGCACACGCTAAAAATGAAACGTCTGTGGAATTTTTTCGTGTGAAAACCGGATAACTTTCGAGCCCAAGCAGCTGGCTTAATTTAATTTCTGTATCCCAATATGCGCCTTTAATTAATCGCACCATTAAACGGCGTTTATAACGTTTCGAAAGATCCGCTAACCAGTCAATCACGTAAGGTGCGCGCTTTTGATAGGATTGGACTGCAAGTCCCAAACCTTCCCAGTCAGATAGTTCGGGATTGCTAAATACTTTTTCGATAATTTCAAGTGAGAGTTCGAGACGGTCTGCTTCTTCTGCATCAACTGTTAAACCGATATTGTGTGCTTTTGCAGCTTTTGCGAGTGATAATAATTGCGGTGTTAATTCATTTAAAACCTGATCGCGTTTGGCTAATTCATATCGCGGATGGAGTGCAGATAATTTTACCGAAATGCCAGGGCCCGTAATAGGAGTTAATCCTTCTGAAGTTTTTCCAATGGACTGGATGGCATGGTGATATGCATTGAAATAATGTTTGGCATCTTCACGTGTTTTTGCAGCTTCGCCTAACATGTCATAGGAATATCGATAACCAGATGCTTCAGCAGATTTCGCGCGTTTTAATGCAGATTCAATGGTGGTTCCCATGACGAATTGTTTACCGATAATTTTCATTCCCTGCATGATGATGGGACGAATAACAGCACGGCTCATTTTTTTTATCAGGCTGGAGGAAGGGGAATAAATTTTTCCTGTGAGGGACAAAGAGCGTGTTGCGGCATTTACGAATAAAGGATTGGATTTGTTGAGATGTCCTATCCAATTTCGGTTGGAAATTTTATCCTTGATCAGGCGGTCAGCAGTGTCTTTGTCAGGAATGCGTAATAATGCTTCCGCCAGGCACATGAGCGCAATTCCTTCTTCGCTGGAAAGATCATATGCGTGTAAAAAGGCATCTAAAGCACCTTGTTTTTTGCGGTTTCGACGCGTTCCTTCGACAAGGCCCAGAGCCGTCCTGCGAATTCGCTCAAGGCTATCAGGAGAGAAGGTTGCTTCGGGCAATAAAGCCTTTAAACAGCTTGTTTCATCTCGCCGATAGGCAGCGGTTATTGCTTCTAGCAGCGGCGAGCGTTTGGGTAGAGTATTTGCAAAGATCATATATTTAACCTGAGTTATTTATCTTTCCGAGCATTATTATGACATTTTAAGTATAATGCCATAGATTAGGTTTTTTGGAATTATTCGTTTGTTGATCAAGCAGAAAAAGTTAAATATTGCGGCTCGTTTTCGTGGTTTATTACCTGTCATCATCGATCTGGAAACATCTGGATTAAATCCGGCTACCGATGCGTTACTTGAAGTTGGCATGGTAACACTTAAATTCGATTCTGATAATAGGTTACAGCCGGATGAAGCATATTTTTATGCGGTGGAGCCTTTTATTGGTGCGAGATTAGATCCAGAGTCGCTTGCCATAACGGGTATTGATCCGATGCAGCCGCTGCGTTTTGCGATTCCAGAGCAGCAGGTGCTGCATAGAATTTTTATGCGGATTAATGTGTTACTGAAGGAAACAGGCTGTCATCGAGCTGTGCTGGTGGGGCATAATGCATGGTTTGATTTGGCATTTTTGCAGGCTGCGATCAAGCGATGTTGTTTTCACAGAGCTCCCTTTCATTCGTTTACTACGTTGGATACAGCGACATTAGCTGCTGTGGCGCTGGGAGAGACGGTTTTGGCGAAGGCCATGAGGGCCGCAAAAATTCCATTTGATATAGAGAAGGCGCATTGTGCAGCGTATGATGCAGAAAAAACAGCGGAATTGTTTTGTTATATTGTGAATGGGTTTTGAGTTTTTGAAAATAAAAAAAGCCCGCAAAACGCGGGCTTTTTATTTTTACAGATTAACCAAACTTAACGCCTGCACGGAAGCTGATCAGGTTACTTGAGTTACCTGTACCGCCTTTGCTTACGCTATAGTCTGTATCATGGTCAAGTTCCAAACCTAGGTTGGTATATTTCCACATATCAACATTATATCCAGCTACCCAGCGATTCTTAGGTAAGTAGACCGATATCGCATTGCCGGAAAGTTGATACCCTAAGTAAATGTTCTGGTTTTTGTTCCAGCCATTGAAACCATAACCTGCCTGGATATTGCCAGCCCATGGCTTCGCGCCAGAACCTGTTCCAGAAACAACAACAGATTGACCTTTGCTATTCAAATCATTATTGCTGAAGTTTTGAATGGCTGTAACATAGTCACCCATTAATGAGAAGGGACCGCTGGTGATGTACGCATCAATTGCGCCAGCACCTACGCGATTTCTGTAAGTACCGCCAGTGGTCACCAGAGCAAATCCGCCGGGAGCAGTCGGAATGGGAGCTGTGGCAATGCTTTGATACTGAGAAATTGTTTGAGTAATATCATTGGCACCAATCATGTTATACATATATGCCAGGTTAAGGCCCCAACCTAACTGATCACTCATTTGATCAAAACCGATCGCAGCAGTGTAATCTGTGGTTTTGTGACCTTGTGGTGTGCCTAAAGCATAAGTACGACGCTGATTTAAAGGAGTATCAAATGCAGCGATATCACCATGGAAACCCATCGCGGTAACAAAGCCGGCTTGTGCTGCAGTTTGCAAGGATTCACTTAATACTTGTGTCAAAGAACGTGTAATCGGGTGAATGGTATAACGTCCAAAATCCTGATAGAACTTACCTAATTTTAAAAAGAAAGGTGTTTGATCGAAATTGGAAAGTTGAACATAGCCTTGCTCAACCGTTAAACGAGTCACTTGGTAAACGTTGCTATATTGACCGAATTTATTAGCATAAATGGAAACTGGGCTTGCATCATTGTAGCTTAAGCTCGCAAACGCTTTGGTCCAATCGTTCACGTTTCCGAATAAATTCAGGTAAACGTCATTGATAGAAACTCTCTGTACGTTTTCACCTTGATAACCCATGGAACGATTGCCCCATTTTGCATCGAAGTTGACGCCGCCTGCAAAAGAAAGAAGTTTATTGCAATCTTGAGTTGGCTTTGCACGACCTAAATTTTGTCCCATTGCATCCATCATTGAAATGTAAGGATCAGTTAAGGGGCAAATTTCGACAGGCATAGCGCCTTTATACAGAGTTGTGTCTGTTTGATGATGTGTTTTTGTTACATGATGTATTTGTTTTTGATGAGTAGTAGTTGCCGCAAGAACTGGGGTGTGAATCAATCCCAAGATGCTCATTGATGCAACAACGAGTTTTAATTTCATGTTTGTGTATCTCCTTGATATTTTGATTTGACCCGGAAAAGGTTCTCAAAAGTATGTAAGATGAAAGAAAAATTAAGGCTTACAATTTTTAACCGGATCGCTAAAAAAATGGAAATTAGAATTAGAATTCTGTTAACCCATTTGTAGCGCAATTCTAAAGAAAGATTTTGAGAATTTAAAGTGGGGAATGAAAATATATTTTTTTGAATGAATTAATTTTTAAAATTATTTAGAGATTTTGAACAGGCTCTAAGAGTGTAGGGTGGGCAAAAGCGCTTTTCAGCCGTGCCCACCATTCATTATACTTATAATGTTGTTGATTCATCTGTCAGAAAATTCGCAATGCCTTCTTCAGTAGGTTTGATTCCTGCTTTACCTTTCATCCAGCCTGCTGGGCACACATCACCATGTTTTTCGTGAAATTGTAACGCATCGATCAATCGTAACAATTCATCAATGTTACGTCCAAGCGGCAAATCATTTACAATTTGTGAGCGCACATTACCTTGCTTGTCAATCAGAAATGTTCCGCGTAACGCAATGTGTGCGGTGGGATGTTCCACGCCATACGCCTGACAGATTTGATGATTGACATCAGCGATTAATGGATAATGCACAGGACCAATTCCACCTTCAGTGACTGGTGTCTTGCGCCATGCATTATGACTGAATTGTGAATCGATCGAAACGCCCATGACTAAAGTTTCGCGTTGCTCGAATTCTGAAATACGGTTATCGAGCGCGATTAATTCGGATGGACAAACGAAAGTGAAATCAAGCGGATAGAAAAAAATGATGCCATATTTATTTTTAATCGCTTCAACTAAATTAAAATTATTGATAATTTCACCGTTTGCTAATACAGCAGCGGCGGTAAAATCCGGGGCTTTTCTGCCAACTAAGGTGCTCATTATTCAGTTCTCCTGGTTATTTTTTTCAAAAAGAAGGGTCATTATACTCTAATTTTACCTTTTTTAGTATTTATGCCTCTATATATTTCATGTATGATTTTGTGTTCTTTTGCTGGGGGTAGAATGAATATTTTAATTTTAGGCGCAAATGGTTTTATCGGCAGTAATTTAAGTGAAGCCATTTTAAAAAATACGAATTGGCAAATTTATGCATTAGATATGGCGCAAGATAAGCTGGAAAATTGTTTGGGAAATAAAAACTTTCATTTTACTGCCGGTGATATGACGATCGAAAAAAATTGGGTCATCGAGCATGTTAAAAAATGCGATGTCGTTTTGCCTCTGGTTGCCATTGCTACTCCTGCTGTTTATGTGCAAAATCCTTTGCGTGTTTTTGAGTTGGATTTTGAAGCGAACCTCGCGATCATACGGCAATGCGTGGAATTTAAAAAACATATTGTGTTTCCGTCTACGTCAGAAGTGTATGGCATGTGTTCCGACAGTGCGTTTGATGAAGAAAAAAGTAACCTGGTGACAGGCCCGATTCATAAAGAGCGTTGGATTTATTCGACGTCAAAGCAATTGCTTGATCGTGTGATTTATGCATACGGCAAACATCATGGTTTATCGTATACATTGTTTCGGCCTTTCAATTGGTATGGCCCAAAGCTGGATAATGTTTTTAATCCGAAACCGGGCGGTTCACGTGTGTTGACTCAATTTATCGGAAACATTTTGCGCGGTGAAGATATTATGCTGGTGGATGGAGGTTTGCAGCAACGCTGTTTTATGTATATTGATGATGGCGTGCGTGCGCTGATTTCCATGATTGAAAATAAAAATACAGCTGCACAAAATCAGATTTTTAATATTGGAAATCCACTGGAAAATATTTCTATTCGAAAATTGGCAGAGGTATTGGTTGAATACATTAAACAATATTCCAAATACACAGATATTGCGAGTAAAACAAAATTAGTAGATGTTGATGCACAAAAATATTATGGCGCGGGCTATCAGGATGTTTCCTTGCGTGTGCCATCGATCAAACGCGCAGAAGAAAAATTGGGTTGGAAACCGGTGGTGGATTTTGATAGCGGGTTGAAAAAAACTTTGGATTTTTATTTGTAAGTATTAGGGCCTGTCGTCAATTAGTTTGTAATGTTTAAAAAGCGGTAGAATCGGCCAAAATCGACGAAAATTTTCGTTAAATAGCTCTGCTATTCGCCTCAAATTTTCGTCGATTTTGACTCGATTCCCCACTTTT
>DATIJV010000085.1:0-7185 GCA_035478255.1 Gammaproteobacteria bacterium | reverse complement strand
CGTTCGACTTGCATGTGTTAAGCATACCGCCAGCGTTCAATCTGAGCCAGGATCAAACTCTCCAATTTATATCTCTTAAATCAAATACTTTAACCCTTACTCAATATGAGTTACCTCAAAGGTACTCACATCAATCTATCTTTTCAGTTATCGACGTAAGTGCCCACACTCATTGCTTGGTTTTTTTGTTAAAGAACAATTACTTCTTCTTTTCTTCTCCGCCAATTTCGGCAGAGAACGCGAATTCTACATCCTTACAACTTACTGTCAACTAGATTTTTAAATTATTTTTCATGAATCAAATTTATTCTGGCAAACCGGCGCTTTCCGACTTGCAAAATAAGCGTTTGGCCTGCATTCAACATCAAATTCCGGTCAGATACTCGCTCACCATCCAATTTGACCGCACCCTGCTGCAACAGACGAAATGCTTCTGATGTGCTCTCCGTTAATCCCGCCAGTTTGATGATATTCGCAATCGCCAAACCATTTTGTTCTACCTGCAGAGAAACTTCAGGCAAGTCTTCCGGCACTCCCCCTTTCTGAAATTGCGCCACAAAATTCTCATGCGCTGCTTCCGCTTCTTTTCGATCATAAAAACGCTCTACCAATTCTTCCGCCAGCTTAAATTTAATATCTCGCGGATTCGCACCATCATTGACTTCTTCACGATAACTTTTAATTTCAGCCAGCGAACGGAAACTAATCAATTCAAAATATAACCACATGGTTTCATCAGACAATGACATGACTTTACCAAAAATATCCGCCGGCTTTTCGTCAATACCAATGTAATTTCCCAGCGATTTCGACATTTTTTTAAGACCATCCAAACCAGGCAGCAAAGGTAAAGTAATAACATTCTGCGGTTTTTGCCCAAAATGTTTTTGTAATTCCCGACCCATCAGCAAATTAAATTTTTGATCGGTCCCGCCCAATTCAATATCCGCTTTCATGGCCACTGAATCATACCCTTGCAATAAAGGATACAAAAACTCATGAATTGCGATTGACTGCCCATTGACATAACGTTTATGAAAATCATCACGCTCCAACATGCGCGCAACCGTATGCGTCGCGGCCAGTTTGATTAAATCAGCCGGAGTCAACTGATTCATCCATTCTGAATTAAACATGACTTGCGTTTTTTCAGGATCTAACACTTTAAAAACTTGTTTTTTATAAGTCGCAGCATTCTCTTCAACCTGCAAACGCGTGAGCGGCGGCCGCGTTTCATTTTTCCCCGAAGGATCGCCAATCATCCCGGTAAAATCGCCAATCAAAAATAAAATCTCATGACCCAGGTCCTGCAATTGCCGCATTTTATTGAGCAATACAGTATGTCCCAGATGTAAATCAGGCGCCGTCGGATCAAAGCCTGCTTTCACACGTAAAGGCTTACCAGTTTTTAAACGTTCGACTAAATCTTCTTCCAGCAGGATTTCTTCCGTGCCTCGCCGGATAACTTCCAGGGCTTGATCAACCGCTCTCATACTTTGACTCTCTGCGTAAAAAGTGAAATTATGGCATAAATCGGCAAACAGGAAAGTAGTTTATGAGTGAACTTTACATTGGACTCATGTCAGGAACCAGCATAGATGGTATCGATGCCGCGCTTGTTGATTTTAGCCAAAAAAACCTTCGTCTCGTAGATTCTTATTTTTTACCTTATCCGCTGGATTTGCGAAAACGTATTCTGGATCTCTGCCAACCGGGCGAGAATGAAATAAATCGTTTGGGTGAAATGGATGTCTTACTGGGGAAAAAATTTGTCAGCGCAGTGCAGCATTTATTACAAAAAAATCGCATCGATCCTGCTGATGTGCGAGCGATCGGTTCTCACGGTCAAACTATTCGCCATCATCCCAAAGAGAAATTTACGCTACAAATCGGCGATCCTAATATTATCGCAGCAGAAACCGGCATTACCACAATTAGCGATTTCAGACGACGTGATATCGCATGGGGCGGACAAGGCGCGCCGCTCGTACCCGCCTTTCATCAAGCTGTTTTTTCTGCAGATGAAGATCGCGCGATTGTCAATATTGGCGGAATCGCAAATGTTACTTTACTGCAAAAAAATAATAAAAAAGTTTTGGGATTTGATCCGGGACCGGGCAATATGCTGCTCGATGCGTGGGCAGAAAAACATTTACAGCAGCCGCAAGATCATGAAGGAAATTGGGGAAGAAAAGGTATTATCCAAAATAATTTATTAAATAAAATGCTGGAGGATCCCTACTTCACTCAACCTCCTCCCAAAAGTTCCGGGCGAGAATATTTTAATTTGCATTGGTTGCAGCAATTCTCAATAGAAAATTTTCAGCCCGTTGATATTCAGGCAACTCTCACAGAATTAACTGCACAAAGTATTCTACAAGCCATTCAAAGCTATTCTTCTTCCCGTGAAATTGTCTTATGCGGCGGGGGCGTGCATAATGTCTTTTTGTTGGAACGTCTTTGCAAATTGGGAACCCAATATAAAATTGCATCGACTGAAAAATATGGGATTCATCCTGATTGGGTAGAAGCAATTGCGTTTGCGTGGCTCGCAAAACAAACGCTTGGCAAACAACCGGGAAATCTTGCAACAGTAACAGGGGCAAAACAGGAAAGTATTTTAGGGGGTGTTTATTTCACTTAATGGAGTACATGTATGCCAAAATCACGATTGCAATTGTTTCTCAAGACATCAGAAATCTATGAATTACGCGGCGGACTTTTCGTCTATCGAATTCCCGAAACAAAAAACGTTAAGAGTGTAAAAGCTTCACCTGCTCGTTTAACAGTTTCTCACAACATAAAACTGCCTTCATACGAAATCATTAACAAAAGTATCCGCGAAGAGTGTGTTATAGAAGCAGGCGGCTTAAACAAATCGCCTTTGCAAGAAGTTTTTCATTCAGTCTTTCTTTTGTATGATCATTACGAAATGTATCACTGGTTAATTGGCGCCATCATTCTGACTTTTGCAAATTTACTGCAAATCATTATCACAACCGGCATTGAATTTGGCTTTCGCACACAAAGCGCGATTTTGATGCAACCCATCAATCTGCTGTTTAACCTCACTAATAACTCAGATAGCAGTCAAAGACACAAGTCACTAGAAAAAATAGGGATTTTTATTATATTTTCACCCTTGTGGTGCATAGCCCAATTTATGGCATTGATCGCAGATGCATCAGCTTACAGCAGGGAATGGTTTGATGCAGGTGTGCATGTATTCAATCCTTTAGAGCTTATTTATAAAGCTGTAGAATTTACAAGCCAATCCCCGACAAATCCGGTTGAACTATCCAAACCTTCATTGCGTGTCGCAGCAAAAGCATTCGCATTATCTACCGTGGATTTGCTGCCAAGCATTTTGATTATGACCATCTGTCTGTTAGCAGCAGGTGTTTCCATTCCTTTCCTCGAAGCATCGGGAATCGCAGGACCATTAAAATCTTTAGGAAATACCTTATTTCCGTCTGCTTCAAGCGCAGGAGGCGTAGGTGCTGCAGCGATATGGATCTATTCGAGTGGAATGCTGGCTGCGTGTTCGAAAGTTTTTACTGGAAGCATCAATACTGAAGTGTCTTTTCAAACTAAAAAAAATGATACTAAAAAACAACGCTCACAAAAATTGAAAAATCTTCAGGAACCAGAGTATCGCGCACGCTCCAGCAGCAGCAAGGCTATTATCTCTCATATAGAAATACCTTCGAGAAAACCCTCTTCTGAAGTCAAAACTGTTACTGATCGACTTTCTCCAAGGAAAATGTCTGAAACACCCAAAGCGCGTGAGACAACCAAAAGTCTGGAGAGTAAAAACAGCAGCACTACCAGCAGCTTCACCGACCACAGAAAAAATAGCAGCGACGCCAGCGGACACAGAAAAAATAGCAGCGATGCCAGCAGCGGACACCGGAAACACAGTTCCAGCACGCTTCGGAACATTCCAACTCTGCATGCACATCCTGGCATAACACCTCCTCCCTCTGACCTTGCTCTTACTACACCTGAGCAAACCGGTCTCGATTCCCGACCCAGCGTTTCATAAGGGTTTGAATGAGCTCAGGATACTCACGCTGCAACAAGGCCGCCGCCTGTTGCACGTGAGGAAGCAAATCACTATCACGCATCAAATCGGCAATACGTAAAGACAGATCGCCAGTTTGCTTTGTTCCCAACACTTCGCCTGGGCCGCGTAACTCCAAATCGCGCTCTGCAATTTTAAAACCATCTGTTGTTTCGCGCATGGCAGATAATCGTGCTTTCGCCAAATGCGATAAAGGAGATTGATACATCAGCACACAATGGCTCGCCACGCTGCCGCGGCCAATTCGTCCGCGCAGCTGATGTAATTGTGCGAGACCCAAGCGTTCTGCATTATCAATAATCATTAAACTGGCATTCGGTACATCAACACCGACTTCAATCACCGTCGTTGCCACTAATAAATTTAATGCACCTGTTTTGAATGCTTTCATTATTTCTTCTTTTTCTTGCCATTTCATTCGGCCATGCAATAAGCCAATTTTTAATTCGGATAAAGCCGCGCGTAATTCAGCTGCAGTATTTTCTGCAGCTTTGCATTGCATCACTTCAGATTCTTCGATTAACGTGCAGACCCAATAAGCCTGACGCCCTGATGCGCAAGCTTTACGAATGCGCGCTAAAATTTCATCGCGACGCGCATCAGATACGACACGAGTCAGCACAGGCGTTCGCCCGGGAGGTAATTCATCAATCACGGAATAATCCAAATCAGCATACACACTCATCGCAAGCGTGCGCGGAATAGGTGTTGCCGTCATAATTAATTGATGCGGACAATAATCTTCCTGTATACCTTTTTCTCGAAGCATGGCACGCTGTTCCACACCAAAGCGATGCTGCTCATCTACAACCATTAATGCCATTTTTGCAAACTTGACTTCTTTCTGAAAAATCGCATGCGTACCAATCACAACATGCGCGTTATGCAGAGAAATCGCAGCCAATGCTTCGCGGCGAGATGCAGCTTTCATTTGCCCTGACAACATAACAACTTTTATATTAAGCGGCTGAAACCAGGATTCAAATGTTTTAAAATGTTGTTCGACCAACAATTCTGTAGGCGCCAGTACAGCCGCCTGATAACCATTTTCGACCACTTGTAAAATTGCAAGTGCAGCCACAACGGTTTTACCTGATCCAACATCTCCCTGCACCAATCGAAGCATGGGACAGGGTTCGCATAAATCCCGAGCTAATTCATCTGCCACTTTTTTTTGAGCGGAAGTTAATGTGAATGGCAAAGCATCAATTAATTTTTTAATTAAGTTTTCAGATTTTTTAAATGGAATTGCACGCTGAAGCTGAAATGTTTTTTTCACGTGCAGCAAACTTAAACGATGCGCTAATAATTCCTCAAATACCAGACGTTTTTGCGAAACGTGCCGGCCTTCAGCTAACATTTCTATCGGAGCATTAGCAGGTGGACGATGCACAAATTGTAAAGCTGCTTTTAGTGAAGGAAATTGTAAAGTTTGCAAAATCGCTTCAGGTAATATTTCATGCAATAATCCCCCTTCTTCTAATAATTTTAACGCTTGCTGGGTCAGTTTACGCAGCATTAACTGACTAATCCCTTCAGTTGCCGGATAAATAGGCGTTAAATTTTCTTCGATTAACAGAGGAATGCCAGGAGTGATAGTTCGATATTCGGGATGAATCATTTCCAAGCCATGCGTTCCTATGCGAATTTCTCCAAAACAACGTACGCGCACGCCGGTTTTTAACGTATTTCGCTGCAAAGAATTGATATAAAAAAAACGTAAATGCAAATGACCGCTTGGGTCTTTAACACGCACAAACAAACGTGTTCGACCAGCTTTAGGTGTCGAAACAGTTTCAATCTCACCTTCAATCACAACGTGCTCGCCCGGCAATAATTGTTTGATTGCATGGACACGTGTGCGGTCTTGATAACGCAAAGGAAGATGAAACAGCAAATCCTGCACATAATGAATACCCATATGCGCTAAACGTTCTGCGATGCGTTTACCGACTCCAGTGAGGTGCTGACAAGATAATAAGCCAAGATCCATGTTGTAATCATCAGAAAAATATACCCGTACTATAAATGATGAGAAAAAACATGGATAGGGCTTTTGCCCTATCCAGACTTAAAATAAAATCACAAACCTGCCGATTTGCGGGGGGAAGAAGAAGGACGGGCTAGCGTATTTTGTTCTTCCGCGGCAGGAACACCACTTCCTTTTTTAGGAGGAGAGGTTGCTTGATTCAAAAACGTAATACGCGGCGAAAGGGGTGGAGATGGTAACAGTGTGTCTCCTTCCTCAGGGATTGATGCCAATCGTTTCGATGGGATAATCGAACGGAGTGACGGCAACAAACCTCCCGACTCAGCCGCAGGGAAATGATGCCCTGATCTGTTTGTCTGGCGTTCGGGAGTTTCTGATACAGGATTTTGTGTTGCTGCGTTTTCTACAGTTTTTGTTTCTTTATCTTCTTGTTCTTGTCTTGTTTCTACTTCTTCTTCTCGTGTTACAGTTTTTTTCTTTGGCTCCTCTTTTGTAATAGCCACAGATAATAATAATGCTTGCCGGATTGCAAGGAAGCTATTCGGCTTCCTAAGACAGCGATCAAATGAATTATACAATCCTGATAGCATATTTTTTCCTGAGAATTTCATTCATAGTCTTTCTAAAAAAAAGTGTAGCGAATGTATCTTAAGAAAAACTTAAGGAGAAGCAGATATTTTGTTGTGATTTTTTACATCCATTTAAAAGAAGGTGAATATCATTTCAATCTAATTTAATTTTGACAGGTTGCATCTCATCTTGCATTTATCTTTGTAGGAAAATTTTCTTAGAAATCTTTAAAATAATTTTAAATAGAATCTTGATTGACAAAAAAAACCTGAATCAGTAGAGTGCTCACTCTTGCCGAGATGGTGAAACTGGTAGACACGCAAGTTTCAGGTACTTGTGGGGGAAACCCTGTGGAGGTTCGAGTCCTCTTCTCGGCATATACTATGCAATTTCGCTTTTTTACCTCCTTCCCCTTTCCCCCATAGGCATCAAGCTAAGGAAAGCCGATTGACTTGAAGCCCTTGTCAGGCAAGGGCTTTAGAGCAAAAGCAGTAAAAAAGGTAATAGCTCAGCCCCATTTGTTGTCATCTTGTTGTCATCG
>DATIJV010000084.1:0-4513 GCA_035478255.1 Gammaproteobacteria bacterium | reverse complement strand
ACGTTTAGGTTAGCAAAAAAACGCAGGGCTAGCACCGCTAGCTCGAGTATTTTTTGCTAACCTAAACGTTCAAAGATAAATGCAAGATGAGATGCAACCTGTCAAAATTAAATGGAAACGGTACTAGAATTAGATTGGAGTAATTTCAATTCCTGTTCAGTGCTTTCGACAGGTTTGTCTGTTATGGTTACAAAAAAATTATTTTTTTTATGATGTCTTGTTCTGGGACTGGGGCAATTATATTCTTTGAAAAAAAGTCCTTTTTTTGCAGGCAAAGAATATACATTATCAAAATCAATAGGTAGAAAATCTCCGCGAGATGAAACTCTGATATTTCCTGGCACCAAATCATCTTCCATCTGTAACGATAAAGCATGGAGTGCCTTTTTAAATTTTATCAAACTTCCTATCGGTGGAATCCACAAACAGCGAAGAGGCATTTGCTTACCTTCAATAAAAGGCGTGACTAAAACCTCATAGTTTTTATGGTTTTCTTTAGAGGTTAGGTTTATATAATGGGCTGTAGCATAATCTTTATACTTGCCCTGATGAATTTGCTCATATGTTTTATTCCAATATCGAGCACTGACTTCGGCGCAATAATAAGGCTGAAATGCAAAAATAGGACGAGAGTATATTTTATAAACTCGATCGCCTATCAGATAAGCATATCCATATTTTCCATTTCCTAATAATTTTCCTTGTTGTTTGATATCTTCAATATGCTTAAATTCAGATTCAGATGGTTGCATTCTATTGAACATAATATATACCGTAATTATTTTTTAGCAAATAATATACGCACAACCTTAAGGTTTTATTAAATGTTTTATTAAAAATTTCGTTTTTTACTTCCAATTTTATATAAAACTGTTCAAATCACTTGCTCATTCAAACCTTAAAAACCTAAAATTAATGTTATAACTTTATAGATATGGAGAACCCATGGTAACCGTCGATTCCTCTTTATGGACTTACTTTATTAATGCCAGCATTTTAGTGAAATTTGTGATGGCTCTACTGATTGGTGCGTCAATTATTTCCTGGACGTACATCATGCAGCGCAATACTTATATAAAAACCGTCCAGAAAGCTACGACTGAATTTGAAAATATTTTTTGGTCGGGCGGTGATTTATCTAAACTCTACGCTGACAGTATGAAACACAAATCCGGGGCCGAAGGGATGGAAGCGATTTTTCAGGCCGGTTTTAAAGAATTTTTAAAATTACACAAGCAGCCTGGGATGACGGCAGATTCAGTATTGGCAAGCGCGCGCCGCGCGATGAATGTCGTGCAAATGCGTGAACAGGATAAACTTGAAATGCAATTGCCGCTGTTGGCGACCGTTGGGTCGACCAGTCCATTCGTCGGAATTTTTGGTACTGTTTGCGGAATCATGTTGACCTTTCGCACTTTGGCGCATGTTCAGCAAGCGACGATTTCCATGGTTGCACCCGGTATTGCAGAAGCACTGATTGCGACAGCAATGGGTTTGTTTGCGGCGATTCCGGCTGTTGTTGCGTATAATCGTTTTACGACAGAAATTAATCGCTTATTAAATCGCTTTGATGTATTTCAGGAAGAATTTTCCAATATTTTATTCAGGCAGGCGCAACTGTCTTTCAATCATGTGAACACCAATGCTCATTCGGCAATGACTGTTTAAAATCGGAGAAAATGATGAATTTAACTCACGTATCTTCTCGGCGATCGCGACGACCGATGGCTGAAATCAATCTGGTGCCTTTCATCGATGTGATGCTGGTGTTGCTGGTTATTTTTATGATTACCACGCCTTTACTGACCCAGGGTGTCAAAATTGATTTACCGCAGACTGAATCAAAGGCCATTCCGCCTGATCAAAAAGAACCTTTGATTGTGACAGTCGATTCCAGTGGAAATTTTTATCTGAATATTTCTGCCAAACCGAATCAGCCGATTACTGCACGTGCATTAAGTACATTTGTATCAGGGCAGCTCACAAACCAATCGACAGAACAACGACCAGTTTTAGTGCGCGGAGACAAAAATGCAAATTATGGCAAAGTCGTTGAAGCAATGGTTTTGCTGCAAGAGGCCGGTGCAAAAAGTGTGGGCTTGATTACGCAGCCTTCTTCACAAGGTGCAGAATAAATCATGCGTGCTCGAAAAGAAAAAAATTCCACTTCTTTTCTTTTCTCGCTGGTGCTTCATGCGATCATTCTATTTGTCTTGGTGATGAGTTTTGATTGGAGTTCCAAAATGCCGGTATTGGAAAATGCAGATAAAAATCTGGAAGTCATCAATGCACGTGTCATGACTGCGATGCCTGCTCCTGAAAAAATGGTTCCGAAACCTCCAAAAATTATTCCAAAACCCGCGCCTATTCCTCAACCGAAACCGAAAGAACCAATCAAACCGCAGCCTGTTCAAAAGTCTGTTCAAATTCCCAAAAAAAATGTGATTGCCATTTCCGATAAAAAAGAGAAAAAATTAAAATCACAGAAAGATGATATTGCTCGGCAAATGCTGGCAGATATTAAAAAACAAAATGACAAACAAAAACAAATCAAACAAAAAGTTCTTGCTTCAGAATTCGAAAAAGATTTGCAGCAGCTCACCGTAAAATCTTTGCAGCAGCAAATGTTGCAGGAAAAACAGCAGATTGCGGGCGCTCGCGCGCAAAAAGTCCAGGGCGAAGTCAATAAATATAAAGCGCTTATTTTGCAGGCAATCAGTCAGAATTGGCTCGTCCCGCCTTCTGTTAATAAAAATTTATCTGCAGAATTAATGATTCGAGTGGCAGCAGGCGGTACGGTACTGGATGTGCAAGTGGTGAAAAGCAGTGGAGATGAGAGTCTGGATTATTCGGCGCGTACGGCGGTTTTTAAAGCATCACCGCTTCCGGTCCCGAAGGATGCTGATGCGTTTGAGTCTTTCAGACAATTTGTTTTGAAAGTGCGGCCGAAAGATATTCTCAATGCGGCAAACTGGGAGAGTTGACAAGGAGGCTGTCGTGATATTTGAGCTTTTACTCATCGCTATTGTCATAACGCTAGGATTTTATTTGCAGCGCAGTTTTAATCTCATTCAAAAATTTAAACAAAAACGCTTAATTCTTGGGCGTCACCTTAAACGTCAAATAAAAAATCAATATCGTATCAAAAAAGAATTCACTGCTTTACAAAAAGAATTTTCACATACTGTATTAAACGATCCGCTCACTGGATTGCCTGGCCGAAAAATTTTTGAAGATCACTTGGAATTGACAGTCAACCAAAGCATTCGTCATCAATTAACTTGCAGCGTGATGTTTCTTGATCTCGATGGGTTTAAAATTATTAATGATGCTTTGGGTTATGAAGCCGGAGATGAACTTCTCAAGGAAATTTCTGATCGCTTGAAAACTTGTGTTCGCCAGGTGGATACCTTGAGCCGTTTCATGGGCGATGAATTTATTTTTATTTTTTCACAAATTGCCAAGGCAGAAACCGCAGCTTATATTGCACAACGTTTATTGGATGCTATTTCTGAACCATTCATCGTAGAAGGCCAGGAATTATATTTAACCGCGAGCATCGGGATTGCCGTTTTTCCCATGGATGGAAAAGATGGAAAAACTTTATTAAAAAATGCTGATATTGCATTAAGCCAGGCAAAATTGCGCGGCCGTAATACCTATCAATTTTATCAGAAAGAAATGCATGAAATGAGCCGCCGCGAATTAATTTTAAGTTCGAGTTTGCATAATGAAACAAGTTATCAGAATTTTAATATTCTTTATCAGCCGCGCATTAATGTGGAGACTAGACAAATTGTTTGTATGGAAGCGATATTGCAATGGCAGAATCCGAATTTTGGTCTGGTGACTTTTGAAGAATTTTCGCGTCTTGCTGAAAAAAATAATAATATTATTGCGATTTATGAATGGTGGTTACGCAATACTTGTCATGATTTGCTGAAGTGGCAGGAATATAGTTTTTATCCAGAAGCAATTTCGTTACAAGTTTCCTTGAAACAATTGGAGAATACACATTTTATTCAAAAAGTTTCTGCGGTCCTGCAAGAAACAAAAATCAATTCTGCCAGTTTGATATTTGAAATTATCGAACCTTCGTTATTGACAAGAATTGATTTGGTAGAAAAAATGCTGCATATGTTGAAGCATTTAGGTGTGCAAATTGCAATTAATAATTTTGGTGCGAGCCATTTGCAATTGCAGCATTTGCGGCGTTTGCCGATTGATATTTTCAAGATCGATCATGCGTTGGTGGATGATCTTGATTCCAACCCAGAAAGTCAAGCGATTGTGAAAATGATTATTGCACTGGCAGAGGGCTTGCAAGCGCGCGTGGTTGCGGAAGGTGTTAAAAATAATCAACAAAAGAATGCTTTGCTTTCGCTGGGATGTATAGTCATGCAGGGGAATTTGTTTAGTCAGCCTGTTTTATCAAGTGATTTTAATGAAAAGGTATTGCAGAGTATTCGTGAGAGTACGTATACTTAGCGCGGCCATAAAAATGTAGGGTGGG
>DATIJV010000083.1:0-6466 GCA_035478255.1 Gammaproteobacteria bacterium | reverse complement strand
AAAGCGTGTGGAGGAAGGGGGACGTTCTAATTTAGCGCATCTGTATCGGAGCGTCCCCCTTCCTCCAAGTGCTCTTCTTGGAGGAAGGGGATAGGGGAAGGAGGTAAAAAAAATATAAAAAATTAACTTTACAGTGTACTAGCGTCTTTTATGTTATGTATTTTTTAGAAAAGCAATCTCATCCGGTGTTGATTTACGCTCTAAAATAGAATTCCGCTGCGGAAAACGCCCAAATTCTTTTATCACGCGAAAATGCGCATAAGCATAGGCAAGAAACAATTGATACACTTGCGTAGTTTCTGTCATGGAAAGCGAAACCAGACTTTGAAACAAACGAATCGACTGTTCCTGACGTTTTGAATCTTCTGCATGCACCAATGGCATATAGAAAAAAACCCGTTCAATTAACGTCAAAGATTGGTCCATTTTTTCTTTCAGCCCCTGCAAGCAGAGATTCTGCGCCTGTTGATCGAATTCAAATGCTTTCGGAGAATTGCGATATAAACTACGGGAAAATTGATCCAGTAAAATAATCAATCCCAAACGCCCGCGCGGGGATTCTGCCCAGTTATTTAATTGACCCGAAATGGCTTCTTCATATTCTTTTTTAAACACTTCCAGCATTTTAATCTTAAGTTCTTCATTTTCGCCAAACCACAGATTCGTTCGATCACTATTAGGCAAATCAGCATGCCCTAAGTCACCAAACCAAAAATCTAGTAGTTTGTGAATGTTATCTTCCATTCCACACTCCTGCTCATCTTTTATTTCAGCATAACATAAAATCAATATATCTCTCGCTAGTACACTGCCACATTAATTTTTTATACCTCCTTCCCCTTTCCCCTTCCTCCAAGAAGAGCACTTGGAGGAAGGGGGACGTTCTAATTTAGCACATCTTGTATCAGAGCGTCCCCCTTCC
The DNA here is from genome assembly GCA_035478255.1 of Gammaproteobacteria bacterium. Taxonomy (GTDB): domain Bacteria; phylum Pseudomonadota; class Gammaproteobacteria; order DSM-16500; family DSM-16500; genus DATIJJ01. The sequence goes on along the minus strand of DATIJV010000083.1, from coordinate 5,544 downwards.
TCCACACGCTTTTTGTGGAGGAAGGGGAAAGGGGAAGGAGGTATTAAAAATTAGCGTGGCGGCGTACTAGCGTAGTATATTGTTGATATCAACTTCATCACTAGTTTTTCTGTTTTATGCTCAAAATCCCGCGTCGGATCAAATTCAACTATTTCGGCTCCGATCAAACGAGAATCAGCTGCCAACCCCTTTAACGCATCACATAAATCATTCGCCGAAATCCCATTCGGCTCAGGCACGCCTGTTCCTGGCGCATCATGAGGATCCATACTATCTATATCGACACTCAACCCATATCCTATCGTATTCCGCGTCACAATTTTAATCGCGTCTGCAAGCACAGCTTTCATCCCGCGCTGTTTCACTTCATCCATATAAAAAATTTTTACGTTTAAGTCTTTTAATAAACATGCCTCGCCTTCTTCATAACTGCGAATACCAATCAAACAAATATTTTCTGGGAGAAACTTGGGCAAATCATCGCATAATTGAGTGAGTGATTTTTCACCCTGTCCCAATAAACTCGCAAGCGGCATCCCATGTAAATTACCCGTCAGTGAGGTTTTAGGTGTATGACTATCCATATGCGCATCGATCCAGATTAACCCTACCGGACCTTCTTTTCGTTTAGCATGGACTACACCGCTCCACGTTCCAATCGCCGAAGTATGGTCCCCCCCTAATACAACAAAAGGTTTCTTGTCTTCGCTCAATTTTGCAGAAGATTCCGCAAGCTCACTGCATAATTGGATAACTTGAGACAAAACACTCTCATTTTGCCGCTTGGATTGAATCAAATTTTCCCATTTCAAGATAAGGCCATGATCAGTTAATATAGAAAGGTAAGATGAATTTTTTATGGTACGAGGTCCTTCTGCACTGCCTGGCGTCGCTCCTGCTAGTCCTGAAGCATACCCGAGTAAATGAATTGATTTATTATTTGGCATGACACATCCTCTTTTTTATAATTGCTAATTTGGGAAAATAAATGTTCAAAGAACCTGACAATATTACAATAAACCCGTTAATTAGCCCTTTTCAGCTAATGCAACAGCTTCCTGCATCCAATCTTCTGAAAAAAAAGGTCCTCTCTGCCAGAGATAGTGCCCGTAAGATCATCAATGGTCAAGATCAACGATTACTGGTCATTGCGGGGCCTTGTTCCATTCACGATGTACACGCTTCCTATGAATTCGCCGAATTATTGCACCAGGCAGCGGAACGTTTCAATGATGATCTTTTTATTATCATGCGAGTTTATTTTGAAAAACCGCGTACTACGCTCGGCTGGCGAGGATTAATTCATGATCCCTATTTAAATGGATCATTTGATATTAATGAAGGTTTAAAAGTAGCCCGAAAATTTTTAATTGATTTGACGAAGCTTGGGCTTTTCGGTGCAACGGAATTTTTAGATTCGATTGTTCCACATTATTTAAGCGATTTAATTTCCTGGAATGCTGTCGGTGCACGAACTGTAGAAAGCCAATTGCACCGGGAAATTGCTTCAGGTTTATCTGCGCCGGTGGGATTTAAAAATACGACAGACGGTAATATTCAAATTGCTGTTGATGCCGCAAATACCGCACGTCATCCGCATCATTTTTTAAGTATTAATGCAAAAGGCAAACCCGTCATTGTCAAAACAACAGGAAATGATTGTTGTCATATTATTTTGCGCGGAGCAAATGAAAGTTCAAACCACTCTATATTACACATCACACAAGCTTTACAGATGTTAAAAAAAGCGAATTTGACACCGCATGTGATGATTGATTGCAGCCACGGAAACAGCATGAAAGATCATCGCAACCAGATTTCAGTTGCGCATTCTATCGCAGAACAAATTGCCGCGGGCTCAAAAAAAATTTTTGGTGTGATGCTGGAAAGTAATTTACTCGCAGGCAATCAACGATTAGAAAAAAATAAAACATTACAATATGGACAAAGTATTACAGATGCGTGTATTTCGTGGAGTGAAACTTTAGATGTATTAGAAATGTTAGCCGCTGCTAATCGAACTAAATTCGCGAAAAGCGCGGGATGACAACCCATGGGGCTGAGCTATTACAAGTTATTTTGAGCGCCCCACAATCCAAACACCCAGCAACGCCACCAACCCTCCCAATAACGATATCCACGGAGGAATTTCACCCAGCCAGAGCCAGCCAATGATCGTTGCAATAATCGGTAAAAAATATAAATAGTTGACTGCCTGTGCAACCGGCATTTCTTTCAAGGCATAACTCCATGCAATATAACCTGCTGCAGCAGGAAAAATTCCTAAATAAACCACAGCAGCTGTCGCATGTAACGAAGCCGTGTGAATATTGTTTAACAATTGCGGCGTATAAACAGCTAAAAATATCGTTGCGCCCCAAATAATATAAGCTGTCACTTCAATTGCATGATATTTTCTTAAAAAAGGTTTTTGCATCACAGAAAAAAAACCGCCGACAATCATCGCAATAACCACATCAAAAAATCCTGATTGAAGACTAAAATGATTGGTTTTACCCAGCATGATCAGCCCTACACCCAAAACACTGATGAGCATTCCAACGACCATGCCGGGTGTAATCGATTCATGCAAAAAAATCAGCGCAAAAATTAACGAAACGAGCGGTGAAAGACTCACGATAAAACTCGCTATTCCAGATGAAACTTCCAGTTCACCATGATTTAACGCAATATTATAAACGCCCAAACCCAGCAAACCGATCAAGAGTAATATTCCTCTGTCTCGCCAAGTAATCGGGATTTTTTTTGAAATAAAACTATGCATGATTAACATACAAACTGAAGCGATTAAGAATCGCAGCAAGGCTAAAGCTCCCGGTGTATAACCTTCCAGACCTGCACGAATTCCAGCAAATGCAGAAGCCCACAATATGACGCCGGTCAATAAAATTAATTTTGTTTTGATTGAAATTTTTTCTTTCATAAAAAATAATCTGTTGATTGCATTTCCAGTAACCGCGAATGCGTGCGTGTATATTCTGATATCATGTAACCGCGGATATAAATTTTTTCGACTGGCTCTGCTGCTGATAAAACCAGGCGAACACGTGCATCATAAAACACATCAACCATGCTAATGAATAAACAGATCGTATCTTTATCACTTGAAGGAATGCTGGGAATATCACTAATAAATACTGTATTAAATTTTTCTGCGATGGCTAAATAATCATTTTGACTGCGCGGTACTTTGCAAATTTCTGAAAAATCAAACCACACTATTTTGCCGGCACGCTTTTTTATTTTTATTGAGCGATCAAGAACCATAATCGGGTCCGTTGTAACAGGCCCATCGCCCACTAATGATTCAAAACTTTTTTCCATATTTTTATCCGCTGTTTCATCAAGCGGTGAATAAAAAACTCCTGCTTCTTTTAAATGACGCAATCGATAATCTGTTAAAGTTGGAACATGCAGTACTGTGGTATTTTCTTTTAGCATAGCAATTGCTGGAAGAAATTGTTCACGCTGCAATCCATTTTTATATAAATTATCCGGCTCGGTGTTAGACGTCATAACAAAACACATACCTCGCTGAAACAATGCACGAAACAAGCGTCCCAATAGCATAGCATCTGTAATATCCGATATAAAAAGTTCATCAAAACATAATAACATCGCTTGACGGGAAATATCCTTTGCAATGAGCTGCAATGGGTCTTGTTTTCCCTGATATTTTTTTAATTCTTGATGCACCAATTGCATGAATTGATGGAAATGCATCCGCATTTTTTCTGGAAACGGTAAAGATTTATAAAAACAATCCATCATAAGTGTTTTGCCAATTCCCACTCCGCCCCATAAATATAATCCTTTTACCATGACAGGATGATGGAAAATAGAAAATATTCCCTGACGCTTTTGATGTTCTTTGAGCAAATTAAAATAAATATGCTGTAGTTGCTGCATGACGAAAAGTTGCTGAGGATCTTCAATGATGATGCCTTTGCTGCTTTGATTTTGGTAATATTCGAGAGGCGTCATGAAGTAGTGATAACCCAGGTTTTCACCTGGGTTACATATTTAAGGATAATTAATAATCATCACCTGTTGCAGTATCTGCACCGCCTTCATCAGATGGAGATGAAGATGGGGGTGGTGAAGCTGAACCCGAGCCTGAACCGCCCATGGGAGAAGGTGTATCACTCATATTATTATTGGGTGTACCCGCCATATTGTTACTCGAATTATCATTATTTGATGAGCCATTCATATTCGAGGAAGCATCACCCGAATTGGTTGAACTATTATCTGCCAATTGCGGGCCTTGCAAATCACCAAAATTGTCAGTGGCTGCAGGAGCTGGGGCTGCATTTGCAATAGAAGCTGCAAGTATTCCAGAAAAAACTATTGCAGCTAACATTTTAACTTTCATAAATTTATCTCCCTGGATTTTATTAAAATATACATTTTATACTAAATCATATCTTGTGCTATCATTTTTTGAATGATTCTAAGGAATATACCTCTCGCAAATGAAAAAAATAGCAGTATTAACTTCCGGCGGCGATGCGCCTGGCATGAATGCCGCGATCCGTGCTGTAGTCAGGACCGGTCATTATTATGGTCTTGAAGTATATGGGTTTAAATTAGGATATCAAGGATTGGTCGATGAAACTTTTATCCGATTAGAACCCGAAACTGTCGCAAACTGTATCCAGCATGGCGGTACAATTTTGAAAGCTGACCGCTGTCAGGCTTTTTATGAAAAGTCTGTGCGGGACCGCTGCCGCGCTTTTTTAAATTCAAAAGAGATCGATGGATTAATCGTCATTGGCGGAAATGGGTCTTTTCGCGGGGCCGCTTTGTTATCGGAAGAAAATGGCCCTGCTGTGATAGGTATTCCTGGCACCATTGATAACGATATTTCAGGGACGGAGTACACGATTGGCTTTGATACTGCCTGCAATACCGCATTACAAGCTATCGATAAAATCCGCGATACAGCCTCCAGTCATAACCGAAATTTTTTAGTTGAAGTCATGGGACGCAAATCTGGATTTCTGGCTGTGGATGTAGGGATTGCAGGCGGCGCGGAAGTGATATTGATTCCAGAATTTGAAATCCCGGTACAGGCCATAGCCAATAAATTAACACGTCATAAACGCCCCAAACAAAGTTCTATTATCGTGGTTGCTGAAACAGATCATCCAGGCAGAAGTCTTAAAATAGCAGAAGAGCTTGAGCAATTGACGCATGTGACTTATCGGGTTTGTATTTTAGGCCATACACAGCGCGGCGGGCCTCCTACGATAACTGACCGGCTCATCGCGTCTGAAATGGGGTATCTGGCAGTGAAAAGTCTCATTGAAAATGTATCCCATAAAATGATTGCCATGCAGGGTGGAAAGCTGGTGTTGGCAGATTTTCCAGAAGAACCTCTGCGAACATTTACGGATAAAAGATTATTGGAATTGAATGATGTTTTGTGTATTTAACCCACCTCCTTCCCCTTTCCCCTTCCTCCAAACGAAAAGCGCGTTTGGAGGAAGGGGGACGCTCTAAATCAGCACATCTGTATCG
>DATIJV010000082.1:0-6898 GCA_035478255.1 Gammaproteobacteria bacterium | reverse complement strand
ACCGCATGCTGACTGCGTTGCGAGTCAAAAATATTTCAGTCACATATTTCATTCAATATGCTCCTGAAACATTTTTGACTCGCGCCTTGTCATCACGCGGCCTTTAAGCTTTTTCTGAGGCTCCATGATGAAATATCCGGGCTAAGCTTTTTCTGAGAGCCTGTAACATTAATTTTTAATACCTCCTTCCCCTTTCCCCTTCCTCCACATAAAGCGTGTGGAGGAAGGGGGACGCTCCGATACAGATGCGCTTAATTAGAACGTCCCCCTTCCTCTAAACGCGCTTTTCGTTTGGAGGAAGGGGAAAGGGGAAGGAGGTCAAAATATAGAAATTGATCGCCAAGGGGATATTATTCTCTGTTTTTTCGAAATATTGACCCATCCGATGATGGTATATAAAATCAAGTTATTTCGTTGCAATATTCGCAATCAACTGCAGAACGCCTAATCCTTTATAACTTTGCAGAATCGGCTGGCGCTGCACGGTCACAGTTACGATCAGAGGATTTACGAATTTAGAAGTATCATTAAAAGGCGGCATTAAATAAGTAACCAAAACAGGCATCTGAAATTTCCACGCGAGAGAACCGGCCAACAAACCCTGCACGATTAATTTCGGCGGCTCAACGACTTTTGCAATTACAATAAATTTTCGCTGAGTCAGCGCTTTAAAGTTATTGGAAGCAGCCAAAGCTTTCATGTAATTGCGCCAGCCGTAACCGGTAAAATATTTTTGCGCATCCTGCAATTGCCTGCGATAATTAACGAAATCATAAGAATAAGCCGCCTCAACCGCTTCTACTGACCAATTGGAAACATCCTGGAGTGTCATGTCCGTCGTCTGCAGCGGCACAGTCTTTATTAATCGACCGATTTTATCCGCAGCAAAATACAGAGGCTCTGTAGGGTGTCTGAGCAAATAAATCACCATCCCAACCAAAATAGCATTGGCGATTAAACTCAAAACGTATATTCCCATCACAAACCGATATTTACGGCGATAAAATTCATTGCGCAAATGAACCATGACTAATGCATCATTTTTATCTTCCGTATTCATCAGCTTAATTTCCTCAACTCGTCATAACAAATTGATCAATGCCAATACCTGCCGGATGGATGGCTGTGGAAACACGCACAATTGTGATTACGACTGTAAAGTTCGAACGTGATATCGAACCTGCGCTTTGATAAGTCACTAAAAATGGGATTTGTACGCGCCAAGTATAACCTCGACCCGGTAACTCACCCTCATTGGCAATGACGGGCGCGCCTATCACAACACCATTCACAAACAGCTGATTTTGAGTAATCGTTTTAATCAATTTGGCAATAGAGACTTGATAATCATTCCAGCCAGCTTCCGTAAAATATGGCCGCGCTTGTGCGATTTGTTTATCGTAATTCACAAAATCGAATGTGTAGGCTGCGACTGCGGCTTTACTCGCCCAGGATAGAAGAGTACTAGGCAAGAGATTGGGCTCGGCAGAGGCCGTCAAATCCATGCGTTGATTATTCGCCGAAATAGCAGAAAAAATAGGTAAAGGACGATGAAAAAGTTGATAGACCACGACCCCAACCAGCGCTAGCACGAGTACAACTTCTACAATTAAAACTGTCATCACCGCATTGTAACTGCTGGCATAAAAATCATTTTTTTGGGCTGCTATTCCTTTTTTTAACATTTTTTTATTGTCCAGAGCTAAGAAGAAGCGGTCATGGGAATAATCTGTCCTTCGGTTGTTGTCGCATAATATTGCGGCGGATCTCTAAATAATACTAAATAAATAATTGCAAAAATTAAAACAACAATCGCACAAACCGAAATGAGCAATTTGCGTAAAATGTTACGAAATTTATCGCGATAAAAATCGCTTTGAAGTCGGGCAATTTCTTGTCGGTTGCCTAGCATTTTTTTACCTCCTTCAAAAAAATCAAACCGGCAGCTTTTCCAGTGTAATTTCCACCCGATAATTATCCCCCGCAAAATCCGAAATCGTCTCTGTCACCGGTTTCGAACCTCCCCCGCCTTCCGCATAAAGCAATCGCGTATTAATTTTCGTACGCCACAAATATTTCATGACTGCATCAGCCTGTTCTTGTGTCAACGAACGATTAATTCTTTCTGGACCTATATTGCCTGTATAGGCAGTAATTTTTACTGACATATTAGGGTAACCGCTAATTAGCGTTGAAACCAGATCCAAAGTTTTATAAGAATAAGGCTGCAGTGTCGATGTATTGGCTACAAATACATGCTGTGACGGCAATACAATGAGAATTTGATCGCCTAAAATAATAACTTTATTGCCGCGATTAATAATTTGATCTGCAAGCGATGTTTTTGAGTCAATATAAGCACCTAAAGCGCCGCCAAAAATAGCTCCTCCCGCCGCACCCGGTAACACACCATTCCATCCTGAAGCAATGGCTCCGATGATTGCACCCGTCGCACTGCCGATTAAAATGCCTTTGCTTCTTTGACTGCTGCCCTGATAAGCTTGTGCAACACTCACCCCGTCACTATTCCACGCAGTACTGGCATCTTGATAAGTTGTCTGAATTTCATTTGTTGCGCTGCGTGATACATCGGATGAAGCACAGCCTTGCAGCACAGTAATGATCAAAACAAAAATTGCAGCAATGGAAAATGAGAAGGAATGTTTTTTATCTGGAATGACTTCCATCTTATTTAGTTGTCCTTAGAAATCTGTTCGTAGATTTTTAAAAAATATACCTTAGAGCCTGTTTAAAGTCTCTAAATAATTTTAAAACGAGTATTAAACGAAAGATTCTCATTAAAAATTTCAACAAAATGCGGAGCGTATTTGAACATACGTGAGCAATTTTGTTGAAATTTTTAATGAGAAGATCTCGTTTAAGACAAAGTTTAAAAATTATTTAGAGACTTTAAACAGGCTCTTACTCCGCAGGTGTCTGCAAACTTTCCACATAACTTGCCAGCAGTTGCGTGGCCTCGGTAACCTGTTCGACAGGTAAAAATAAATCTGTTATATCAGGCGGATATTCTGTCGCACTTAACATATCTTTAATAATCTCATTCGTCATGGAATTTGCCTGCGAACCCGAACGACCCAACACGCGCTCCAATAATTCTACTTTATCTTTAATAAATGCTCTATTGATGAGCGGAGCTGAGAAACGCTCAAAATCCGCTCCCAGGCGTTGTTGAACATCTGCGCCCAGAGCCACTTTATTAAAGAGATTAATGCGTGAACCATCCAATTCTTCTTCAGACTCAAAAATTTCCTGCTCGGCTGCTGAAGCCGAATGCCGATTATGAAAAGCCAATAAAGCAGAAACACCTCTTTCAATTGCATTTATTTCATGATCTTCATTCATCGCATTGGCAATAATATTAATATCTTCTGATTCATCAGGAGTGTATGCCATGATATCTTCTTCGCTGCTTTGCACAATATCTGAAAAATGAATAATCCGATTTTCCAAATCAATTAATACTCGATTAATTGGCGCCTCCACTTTTAAAAACTGGTTAAGACGCATACGCTCAACAGCCACAGGATTGGCAAAAAACATGCGTGCACGAACAATTCTTGATTTAAAAAATATGTGCGCTTCGCCTTCACGTTGTTCTTTTAAATCCAGCAAATCAATGCGCGCCCTTTTTTCTGAAGAAGCACTTCGGCTATCCATATAACTATTTAAAAAACTCTGGGCATTTGTCTGAAATGAATCTACTTTTGTCACATACGATTCACCCGCTGTTTTCTGGAAAAATTCCCAGGTATCCATGGGATCTTCCAGTTTCATACAAATTTTAATGTTAGTATTTGCACCAATAGACAAAGCTTCTTCTTTTGAAGCTTTTTGGAAAGCCGGTAAATCTTGGCCGGCAAAAATAACAGAGAATCCCAGTGAACGCGCTTGCGCGGGCACAACCGCGAAACCTTTCACTGCATAATAACCGTATTCATCGAGGATACACATGTAAGGCGTTGTAGCAGTGGTCGGTTTGCGTGAGATCACTTCTTTGTACGTGCCTTCAACTGATTCGCCTAAACCCGCTGCCATCATCGCTTTCAATGAAGCAACAATGACCTTACCCAAATTCGCCAACTCTTCCGGTGATTTTTCCAAAGCAGGCAATAAGACCACCAAAATCCGCCGATTTAATACAACGTCTTTTAAATCCACTTCTGCAAGATTGGTACGAATAATATGACCATAAGTATCGGCCAGCGAACCGAATACTTTGGTTAATTGCATGGTAATAAATCCGTGCTGTTCAAACACTTGCGAACTTTGTTTGCCTTTTTTCGTTTTATCAAATCCTGGCAGCGTCATGAGATAGTTATAAATAGGTTCAAGTACTAAATCCGGTGTTTCAGCCAAGCTAACAGGCTCTTGATTGTCGCGGATAAACATTTTATCCAGCGAAATTGCTTCCAGACGCGTCAAATCAAAATAATTACGAATGATATTGGCATCCAGCAAAATCTTGCCCTGATCACGCATGTATACAAGAATTTTCATTAATGCTTGCACGAAAACGACCGCACGGCCCTTCCACATATCGCCATCGCCTGACTGACTGCCTGAATCCATCAGACTTATGACCAATTGTGAAAGCATTTCAGATGAACCGCGGCAGAAAGGATTCATCGTGTTGGATAAACGTTTTTCCTGCGCACCAATAATATCGCGCGCACCTGTCATGAAATTAATTAATAATAAATCATCTTCACGCCCCATCGAGCGGGCCATGGAAAAAACTTTGGCGAATAAACTGTTATCACCTTTACCATCGACGTATAAAAAACCACTGCCTTGCACAAGCGCATTAAAAGCGAGAGAAACCAGTGCTTCAGTTTTACCAGAACCAGTGGATCCAAAAATAAGAACGTGGGTGCGCATGTCATCGTTATTAAACCATAGCTCTTCTTCTGTTATTTTTTTATTGCCGAAAAAACAAATACCGCGTGCTTTACGAGGTTTGATTGAACCCGGCAAAGGATCATTGTAATCGAAAGCGGCAGAACGCTGCGGCATACGAAACGGAAGACGGAATTTTCGAGTGATCGCGTACAAGAAAATACCGAAAGCAATCAGAAAAACCACTTCGGTAAGGGGGGTAAAAATAAAAGAACAAATAGCGAAACCCACTAGCAAAGCTGAACTTTGTACGGGATCTTTGAAAAAATCCACCATTTTCATGCCAATCGTGCGCGTATCGCGCAACAGCATTTGCGGCGCTAGCTCATGTTCCTCTTCTAACCCACGTTGTTGACGCATATTTGTCACCTTAATTTAACGTCAGTATTGTCTAAGCAAAAACACTTCGCTTGCTTAGACAATACTGTAAAATTTCTGGATCCCGTCCTATAGATTGCTCGCATTCTGCTCTCAATCGACGGGATAACCTGAGTATTGCGTGAACGTTTTTTCTTATGCAATACTCAGGTTAATTTATCGGGTTATTCCTTTTCCTTTTCCTTTTCTTTTTCTTCTTCTTCATCAGGCTTATAAACAATTTCTTTCAATGCGATTCCCAATGCGTTCGTGGCTTCTTCAACCATAGGAACAATTAATTTCCTGCCTATTTCTTTTTCCGCAATCCAGTGTGCGAAAGGCCCGGCCACTTCCACAAACGGCGTTTGACGTCCAACTGTATTAAGCATATACCATAATCTGCGGTCCACAGGCTTAAGCCATAAAAAATCCGCTGAAGCTTGCACCCCATCAGAACGGGCAGCTTCCAGCAGCTCTGCCATTAGAGTGAGTAAATAAGCATGAGATTGTACGATTTGTTGCACCAGTTTTGTGTCATAATGTTTTTTACAGAGTTCTTCTCCACCAGAAAAATCCAGTTTGGAAGCAGAAGAGATATTAATTTTCGCAAGCAGTTCAGCGGCACTTTTACTATCACCATTCAAACGCGCTGCGAATATAGCAAATAAGGCTTTAACATGCGGCGGTACTCGATTTATTCCTGGCCAGAGAGGCCCTAATTGGATCGCAAAGATTTTATTCGCCTCACCTCGTTTCAACATTACCTCTATTTTGTTCCATTCTTTACGCGTCATGTTTTCTGAAGGCGGCCGGCGATATTCTTGTAACAAATTATTTTTTTTACAAAATTGCATGGGGGTCAAAGCCATCGCCCATGGGCCTTTATCAATGTTAGCTTTAGCGAGATCGAGACGTGTGACAGGAGTAATTTGCGGCCAATTGGTTTTTTCACATTCGGCGAGGTCTTTCATATTGTATGTTTTTTTAAAAACTCGTGTGGAGCTTGAGAAAAAAATAAGCGCTGCAAATATCAGGATAAGCAGAATAACCGGATAACGCAAATAATCGCCAACAGCCTCCCCGACTCTAACGACATCCTGAAAAACCAATTGGTTTGGATTAGATGTTTCAATCAACGATTTAACATTCATGAGCTTGTTGGTAAATAGGCTGATGACATTAATTTCCCATAATTTGATTGCAAAATAAAAACCGACGATTTGCTTTTTAAACGCAATCCAGATGATGGCGCTAAAAACAAAAACCGCGGCAATAAGCCACACAACGGCCATGGAATTATCAGATTGGTTAGATTGTGGAGGAGCTGCCATAGTTTCCACCTGGTGTTTTAAGGAAATATTTATATTTAATATAAGTATATACCAATATGAAGGTACTGCTAAGGGGAATAAGTTCAAGGAGTTAGAGTGGGATATTGTAAGTATTCGGTGATGTCATGCCAGCATGCTTTTGGCATCCAGCGCTGCCATTAAGTTAAGCGAAAGCTGATTAGAGCGTCATCCCGGAATTTAGTAGCGCTTAATTCGCGCTCTTTGCGAATTTAGCGCTACTTAATGTCCGGGATCTACTTATCATTTGGGTGGATCCCGGACATTAACTCACT
>DATIJV010000081.1:0-48484 GCA_035478255.1 Gammaproteobacteria bacterium | reverse complement strand
AAATCTTCTCATTAAAAATTTCAACAAAATTGCTCACGTATGGTCAAATACGCTCCGCATTTTGTTGAAATTTTTAATGAGAATCTTTCATTTAATACTCGTTTTAAAATTATTTAGAGACTTTGAACAGGCTCTTAGGCAGGAAAAGCGCCTTTGCCCACCCTACATCCCAGTACAGAAGTCAATTACTCTGCAATCTTCGCGCGGCCCGCTTTAGTTTTTGTCTCTGGACTTTCCGACAGTTTCTTAACACTTGCAGTCAGGCGGCTTTTATGACGAGCGGCTTTATTCTTGTGAATCAATCCCTTGCTTGCCATACGGTCAATAACCGGTTGAGCAGCTTTTAATGATTCTTCAGCCAGTTTTTTATCGGAAGCTGCGACAGCTGCCACAACTTTTTTAATATATGTGCGAACCATTGAACGCAAGCTTGCATTATGCTGACGGTTTTTTTCCGACTGACGAGCACGTTTTTTTGCGGACTTAATATTAGCCAAGGTATTTCCTCCAACTCTTAAAATGCTATATCAAAAAATGAGGCGCTAATATTGCCTATTTCTTCGCGGATTGTCAATTTTATCAGATTCCTATTTATGATAGGATAGCGCCATGAGTAAAAGCCTTTTTAAATCAACATCTGTCGTTGCCAGCATGACTCTCCTGTCAAGAGTCTTCGGATTTTTGCGAGATATGGTTACTGCACAAATCTTTGGTGCAGGTGCGGCATTTGATGCCTTCGCAGTGGCATTTCGCATCCCCAATTTAATGCGGCGCCTATTTGCGGAAGGTTCTTTTTCACAAGCTTTTGTACCCGTATTATCCGAATATCAAAAAAATAAATCTCCCGAAAATATTCAGCAATTTATTAACGCTATCGCGGGAACGCTCGGTTTTGTACTGCTCTGTGTCACAATTGTTGGAGTGATATTTGCACCGTGGATCATTCGTCTCTTCGCTCCCGGATTTGAAACCCAGGGCGTGCGTTTTGATATGGCTGTCCTGATGCTCCGAATTACTTTTCCCTATTTATTTTTAATTTCTCTCACTGCTTTTGCGGGAGCGATTTTAAATACATATAATCGATTCTGGGTCGCGGCATTTACCCCCATTTTTTTAAATATTTGCATGATTTCAGCTGCTTTCTGGCTTTCGCCTCGCTTAAATATCCCCATCACGAGCTTGGCCTGGGGCGTATTAATTGCAGGAATCGTACAATTATTTTTTCAATATCCTTTTTTAAGAAAATTGCGTTTATTATCTAAACCCCGAATTAATTTTCATGATCCAGGCGTCACACGCGTTTTAAAATTAATGGTGCCTGCATTATTTGGCGTATCCGTTTCGCAAATCAACATCATGCTCGATACTCTGTTCGCTTCATTGCTGGTAGTGGGAAGTGTATCCTGGCTCTATTATTCAGACCGCTTGATGGAATTTCCTTTAGGCGTCATCGGCGTTGCTATTTCAACCGTTATTTTGCCGCATTTATCTCGTCACCACGCTTCACAATCTACAAAAGATTTTTCAGAAATACTGGATTGGGCCTTGCGTTTAGTATTATTAGTCGGATTGCCCGCAGCAGTGGTTTTTGCGATGATTTCCGGCCCCTTGCTGAGTACTTTATTTCAGCGCGGACAATTTGGTCCAGAAGCTGTATTGATGGCACGCAAAAGTCTTTCAATGTTTGCATTGGGAATTGCACCCTTCATGCTTATCAAAATTCTCGCCGCAGGTTTTTATGCGAAACAGGATATGCGAACGCCAGTGCGAATTGGCATTATCGCCATGGTTTCCAATATGGTTTTAAATTGCATATTAATCTGGCCGCTTAAACATGCGGGAATTGCCTTGGCAACTTCATTGTCAGCCATGTTAAATGGCGGGTTATTGTTTTATTTTCTGCGTAAACGTAACATTTATGTTCCGCGTGATGGCTGGTATTATTTTACTTTTCGCCTGATATTGGCGAATGGCTTGCTCGCCGTATTTTTATGGATTGCTTCAGGTGATATACAAGAATGGATAACACATAACACAGTATGGCGTGTCATACATTTGAGTGGATTATTTTTTTCATCGGTTATTTTATATTCTGCAGGGTTGTGGCTCGCAGGCGTTCGCCCGCGAGATCTTTTTATTTTAAAGATTACTGCGTAATGTTCCCGGCGTAGGTGCGGGCGGCGGCAAGACACCGACTTTGCTGGGTAGAGCGTCATACGCTCTTTGCGAAATCACTCTCAATTGCATATTTGAATTTGAACGCGCCTTCATTATTTTTTCAAATGCAGTAGTTAAGTTTTTGCTGGTTTTCTCTGCGGATTCTAATTGACTTAAGATTTCCTGGCTGTGTGCTTCTTCTTCAGGAGTTTTGGAAGAAGCGACAGCAATCAATAGATTTTTTAAAGCTGCGAATGTTTTTTCGCGGTCTTCCTCAAGGGTTTTCTTAAATGTTTTTTCATTTTCATCTAGTTCTTCATGATGTTTGAGTGCAGGCTCAGCTTCGCGATTCAATGCTTCATAAGATGCTTTTGCCGCCGGAGCTGTCGCGGCTTTGAGTTTATCCAATATTTCTGTGGTAACCGCTCGAATGGAAACATCATCAGACATAGAGAATAATTTTTCAGATAATTGACCGAGTTCGGTATAAACGATAGTTGAGCGCGCAGTAGCAGGATTTAAAGGCATGCTGGGAATTTCAAGATAACCTTCCATGAATCCAACCAGTAATCGTGCTGTGGTGGACTTTAATTTGGAGGTATCGACAGGTTTGACTGCCGATAAATCAGGAGTTCTTGGTTGTGCCACAGTATTGCCCTCGTTTTAAATCTATCTATTTATTTTATCATAGTTTTACAATCTGGTATTCTATGCGCGGGTTTTTGCATTAGGGCGTGCCCTACATATTGATTATTAAGGAATTACCATGACAGCCCTTATTCGAGGCTTATCCAATATTGCATCTGCTCCCAAAAACAGCGTGATTACGATTGGTAATTTCGATGGCGTGCACATCGGGCACCAGGCATTATTAAAAAAAATCGTCGAAAAAGCCAAAACATTAAAAACAACTTCTCTCGTCATCATATTCGAACCGCAACCTTTTGAATTTTTTGCGAAAACACCGCCTTCTCCGCGTTTAACACGCTGGCGGGAAAAATTTTGTTTGCTGGCAAAAGCCGGTCTCGATGCCGTTTTAATCATTCGTTTTAATCAGGCATTTGCTCATTTGACCGCAGAACAATTCGTACAAACTATTTTAAAAGATGCTTTACAGGCGAAATATATTATCGTTGGGGATGATTTTCAATTTGGCCGCGGGCGCGAAGGGGATTTTGCCTATTTAAAAAAAATGGGGCAGCAATTGGGAATGACTGTTGAAAATACCCAGAGTGTCATTTTAGAAAACGAACGTGTCAGCAGCACACAAGTACGCAAAGCCCTGGCCGATTCTAATCATAAAAGAACCAGAGAACTTTTAGGGCGTCCTTATTCAATGAAAGGACGTGTGGTCCATGGCGATAAACGCGGGCGGAAAATCGGTTTTCCCACGGCGAACATTTATCTGCATCGACCAGTTGCTCCCGTGCAAGGCGTGTATATTGTACGAATGCACGGCGTAGCAGATCATGGATTGCCAGGTGTTGCGAATGTGGGTATTCGTCCAACAATGGGTGGAACGCGCAGCCTGTTAGAAGTACACTTGTTTAATTTTTCAGAAGAAATTTATGGGCGGCATGTGACGGTTGAGTTTGTCGAAAAAATACGTGACGAGCAACGGTTTTCCGATTTAAATTTACTGGTTGAACAAATTGGAAAAGATGCGAAGTACGCGCGTCGTTATTTTGAAGAGCGTGGGGAGTTATAATGAGTGATTATAAAAATACTTTGAATTTACCTAAAACGGATTTTCCGATGAAAGCAAATTTGGCGGAACGTGAGCCGCAGATTTTGCAAAAATGGGAAACCCTCAATTTATATCAAAAAATTCGAGAAAACACGAAAAAATTACCTAAATTTATTTTGCATGATGGTCCTCCCTACGCCAATGGCCATACGCATATTGGTCATGCAGTGAATAAAACGCTTAAAGATATCGTCATTAAATCCAAAACGCTTGCAGGATTCAATGCACCGTTTGTGCCGGGTTGGGATTGTCATGGGTTACCGATTGAGTTAAGAGTCGAGAAAAAAATGGGTAAAGCAGGGCATAAAATTACTCATGCAGAATTTCGCCAAGCCTGCCGGGAATATGCAGCAAGTCAGATTGATATTCAGCGTGCGGAGTTTAAACGATTAGGCGTAATCGGCGACTGGGAAAATTTTTATAGCACCATGGATTTTCAATTTGAAGCGGATACGGTCCGCAGTCTCGCAAAAATCATGAAAAATGGGCATTTACAAAAAGGTTATAAACCCGTTTATTGGTGTCTTGATTGCGGTTCAGCATTAGCTGAAGCAGAAGTCGAATATGCAGATAAAACATCGCCCGCGATTGATGTGCGTTTTAAAGTCGTGGATGAAGAAATATTTTTGGCGCGATTTAAAAAAATCGAGAAGGGCCGCGGCCCTATTTCAATTCCAATCTGGACCACGACTCCCTGGACACTTCCTGCGAACCAGGGTGTTGCGCTTAATCCTCGGGCAGATTATGTATTGGTCGCGTGTGATGAGGAACGCTTGCTGGTGGCCGAACCTTTATTAAATCAAATCATGCAGCGCTATGGCGTGAAAAATCCACATGTTTTAGCGAAAACAACAGGCGATACATTAGAAAATATTTTATTACAACATCCGTTTTATGAGCGTCATGTCCCGATAGTTTTAGGCGAACATGTCACGATGGATGCGGGAACCGGCGCAGTTCATACCTCACCGGCCCACGGTCAGGATGATTATGTCGTCGGAAAAAAATATCAGTTACCTTTGGAAAATCCAGTGGGTGATGATGGTTGTTATATTTCAACGGTTCCATTGTTTGCGGGTTTGCATGTGAGCCATGCGAATGAACGCATTATTGAAGAATTAAAATCGCGTGATACATTAATTCATTTCACAAAATTAACACATAGTTATCCGCATTGCTGGCGGCACAAAACACCTTTGATTTTTCGTTCGACGCCGCAATGGTTTATCAGCATGGAACAAAATAATTTGCGCATGATGGGATTGGCGGCAATTGAAAATATTCACTGGATTCCTGATTGGGGCCAAAGCCGCATTTTTAATATGGTGGACAAGCGGCCTGACTGGTGTATTTCAAGGCAGCGTACATGGGGCGTGCCAATCGCTTTATTTTTGCATAAAGAAACCGGAGATCCGCATCCTGATTCTTTCAATCTGATGGAAAAAGCCGCAGAAAAAATCGAACAAAAAGGAATTGATGCCTGGTATGAACTGGATGCGAAAGAATTTTTAGGCGATGAGGCTCAGCAATATACTCAGTGCCGTGATATTTTGGACGTGTGGTTTGATTCAGGCGTTACGCATGAATGTGTGCTGCGCAAAAATCAGGATTTGGGATTTCCTGCAGATTTATATTTAGAAGGTTCTGATCAGCATCGCGGCTGGTTTCAATCTTCATTATTGACATCACTTGCGATGAATCATAAAGCGCCTTACAAAACTGTGTTGACGCATGGTTATGTAATTGATCTTGAAGGCCGCAAAATGTCGAAATCACTGGGAAATGTCATCGCGCCTGAAAAAGTGATACAAAAAATGGGTGCGGATGTATTACGTTTGTGGGTAGCTTCTGTTGATTATCGGGCAGAGATTAATGTCTCGGAAGAAATTTTGGCGCGCACATCAGAAGTTTATCGTCGTCTGCGTAATACGTCGCGATTTTTCTTGGCGAACCTGGATGGATTTATACCGGAAAAACATCTAGTTCCACCTGAAAAAATGCTGGCGCTTGATCGTTGGGCGGTGAATAAAGCGCGATTATTGCAGACAGAAATTATTAAAGCGTATGAATCGTATCAATTTCATTTAATTTATCAAAAAGTCCATCATTTTTGTTCGGTAGAAATGGGCAGTTTTTATCTGGATATTATTAAAGATCGTCAATATACCATGCAAACAGACAGCCTTGCGCGGCGATCGTGCCAAACCGCGATTTTTCATATTATTGAAGCCTTGGTTCGCTGGTTTGCGCCAATTTTAAGTTTTACTGCAGAAGAAATTTGGCAATATATTCCAGGGAAGCGCAATGAATCGGTATTTTTAAATTCATGGTATACCGATTTGCCGGTTTTGGCGGATGATCAACTCATGAATGAAGCGTATTGGGAAAAATTGCGGGTAGTGCGTGATGCCGTTAATAAAGAATTGGAAACACAAAGGAAAGCTGGAAAATTAGGCGCTCCGCTTGAAGCAAAAGTGGATTTATATTGTGATGAAGCATTAAAAAAGCAGCTTGATGCATTGCATGATGAATTGCGCTTTGTGTTAATTACATCGGAGGCAAAAGTTCATTTGGCAAATTCGCATTTGCCAGAAGATGTGGTGCCGACAGATATTTCGGGTTTATTTCTTAAAGTGCTTGCGGCGACTGCGCAAAAATGCGAGCGTTGCTGGCATCGGCGTCGGGATGTCGGCCGCGATACAGGACATCCTACATTATGTGTTCGTTGTGTTGAAAATATAGAAGGTCCGGGTGAAGTGAGAAAATTTGCATGATGTCATATAAAAAATCCGCTACAGGTCTTTGCTGGTTATGGGTCACTGTCATCGTATTAATTCTCGATCGGCTCACAAAATATTTTGCATTGCAATATTTGCCGCCGTATGCAGAAGTTCCAGTTTTCAAATATTTTAATTTGACGCTTGCTTACAATAAAGGCGCGGCATTTAGTTTTTTGAATTCAGCATCGGGATGGCAAATCTGGATGTTTGGTGTCATTGCACTGCTGGTCAGTATAGGGCTGTTGATTTGGCTCGCGCGGCTCTCTTCGCGCCAACGCTGGTTGTGTATCGCATTGACCCTGATTATTGGCGGGGCACTTGGAAATTTATCGGATCGATTTTTGTATGGACATGTGATTGATTTTCTGGATTTTTATATCGCCAACTGGCATTGGCCAGCGTTTAATATTGCAGATAGCGCGATTTGCGTAGGTGCGGTGATGCTGTTTATTGATGCGTTGTGGAAAAAGCCGTAAAAAGCTTTCTGGCAATAAATATCATTGCCACTTAGTCAAAGGAAGACCAACTTACGTAGCTTGTTGGGAAGTTATTAATAAGTCGCAATATAAAATCGAGGTGTATTATGTCGGCACACATGAAAATGCGCCATACTAAAATAAATAAACCAATTCTTTGTGTTTCAGAGCAAGGACAGGTTTATAAATTGCCGCAGTCTGTTTTAAACAGATACGTGGTTAATGATAATCTAAGTATTAAAAAAGCAAAGAATAATGTTTCTCACTCATTAGGCGTTACGCCAGAAGAAGCATTTGCCGAAATTAACGCAAAATATACAAAAACTGGCGCACTTCTTAAAGCAGTGAGATTAAGAGAGGGCTTAAATCAGAAAGATTTTGCTGCGCTTATTAATGTTACTCAAGGAGACTTATCAAAAATGGAACACGGGAAACGCCCTGTGGGAAAAATTCTCACAAGAAGGATAGCAAAGAAATTTAAAAGTAAAATCTCATAAATCCAGCGCCTTTAAAATAAAATCTCCCATCTGATTTTTCATAAACTCAAAATCTGGATTAAACGTCAAACGTTCATATCGGTACGGCGACAGATGCATCTTTCTTAAGGTGTTATAAAAACACATATCTAATTTATCAAACGCACCATATCGAACATTTTTTTCCAGATGACTCGCCAAAATATAATCACCATCTTTTCCATAATGCGGATTATCCGGCGAAACTGGTAATGTGATATGACAAAAATTTAAAATATTCATGTCTGGATAAACAGAATTTCGCAAAATAATTCGCTTATCTGAAAATTTCAATGATTTATTTGAATAAACTAAAATACGTGTGAGAGGATGCGTGGTTTTTTGAAAATATTCCATGTTCATTTTACTGCAAACAATTTTATCCTCATAACTTAATGCCATCAATAATGGACAATGCGCTAATTTTTCTGGACTAATTTTTTGGAGCAGTAAACCTAGCCGATAAACCTGATAAATCGCATTAAAAGTAACGGATTGATATTTTACGCTATCAAATTCTTCACTGATAAAAAACCATTTTGTGCGGTCACCCGCCCAATTAAACGCACGATACCAGTTTGACATGAAAGCAAACGGAGAATTAATTTTTAACGCAGGCGCGATCATGATGATTCCTGCAATGGCAGGATCGTTTACCGCGTGACAAATTGACAGATCAGCCCCTGTGGAAAAACCAACGAGAAAGATTTTTTCAACACCATCGCGTTTGAGTGTGCCAACGCCGTATTGAACGGCTTGTAACCATTCTGTGTAATCTGTGTTAAGTAACGCGCCGGGCACCGTGCTATGGCCTGGCAGCATGATAGAACGAACGAGCAAACCTTGTGATTGTAAATAATTTCCAATATCTCGCATGATAAAGGGCGAATCCAGCAAACCATGAATCAATAACGCAGCACTTTGGGGTTTGGAATGATGGGGTTGCAGCTCAAAAGGCGCGTTATTTTTTATAATAGATTCATGGTCCTGGCCGAGATCCTGACGAGTCTTTCTGATGATTTCTTCTGATTGTTTGATATAGGCGCTAAAATTTAAATTAAAATCATAGATCGGATAATCTATATGCGGATCTTGAAAAAATTTGAGATGTTTTCTTAACATTATATTATAATCAATATATTAATAATGCCAATGTAACATACTTATATGGGTACAATCTTTAAAAAGGTCGTTTGTTTAATCTTTTTCTGCGGGGGAATATTTTTTTCAATCAATTCTCTGGCAGAGGACGTGAAACTATCTGATCTTAATTCAGCGTATACGTATTTTTCTAATACACAGAATAATTCAATGGACTCTACAGCTAACCAGGATTCTTCTCAAGGAAGTACTGCTCGTACAACGAACCTTCCTCCTGTTCAAACAGCAGGGTTTGGCGGCATGGCAAACAATTTAATGGAGCCTGTGAAAGTGCTAGCGAGTTTTTTAACAGGTATGGCACTTGTGATTGGCTTAAGTTGTTTGTTTGGTGCATTTGTGCGGTATATGCAGCATAGGGTCAATCCATTGGCGCATCCGATTAGTTCGGTGGTCGTGTTGTTCGTTTTAGGCGTTTTATTGCTGCTGCTGCCTTTGATTTATAAGTTGACGGACAGTGGAGTTCCTGGGACGTTGGATTAACCCCTGTAATAGCTCAGTCCCATTGGTTGTCATCCCGGAATTTACTCACTCTTAATTCGCGCTTTTTGCGAATTTAGAGTGAGTTAATGTCCGGGATCCACCCAAATGATAAGGGTAGATCCCGGACATTAAGTAGCGCTAAATTCGCAAAATGCGCTCATTAAGCGCTACTAAATTCCGGGATGACAACCAATGGGGCTATTACAATCGGTCAAAATCAATACCGTATCGGAATTCGCGTGTTAAGGATCATTTAATATAATTTGATTAAACTATATCCAAACAATCCAAACAGCGAGGAGTTTTACTATGTTTCGGCAAACATCAACAAGTACAAGCGCTTCATTAACAGAACCTTTATTACGATGCAATGAAAAAAATGAAGCAAAGAATATCAGTCCAAATCAGGAACTGAGAGATATAGTTTTCAAGTACAAATCTATCATATCAAATGATGATTACCGAAGTTTTCAAACTTTTTCAACCCGAGAGAATGGCGAAAAAATTTATGAACAACTGCTCAAAGCATATAATCTGCAGATAGGGCAAGATGTATCTTGTTCAGAAGAATTGAGCTTATCTTTTGAGGGCTGGTATCTAACACATTGTGGCCCAGGAAGTCGTCTTTGTATGGGGAGTAGTTTAGGTGCAGTCTCAGGTGCTGCGGTAAGTTGTTGTGCCACAACTTATCTAATATGTACGCCGCTGGCTACGTGCTGTTTTACGTTAATTGGAGGCGTGCTCTGTGGCCGCATATGTTATTCCACTTGTAAGGAATCACTTGATTATGATTGTGTGAATGGCCAAGATGCGTATAACCAACGGGTTTACAGCTATGATAAAAAGCTGGATGACCATAAAAAATTGAAAGACATAAAAAATCTACCTGACTTATTACGTGACTTGATGAACTTTAAAAGAATATACACTAGACTTTATCCTCAATCTGAAAGTTGTCAGATATTAGGATGGTTGTTAAATAATGAAAATAAAATGGGTGTAGTTTCAACAGAAGCATCAAAACCAGAAAGACAGGAGATGAAGGATAATTGTCTTCGAAAGTAAACGTTCAGTGTTCACGATCATCTCAGGTTTGTCATTCTCGCGAAGGCGGGAACCGCAACAGCTCAGTCCGCGGGGCTATAAAAGCAATATTTTCTTTCCACTGTCATGCCAGCATGGTTTTAGCTGGCATCCAGTGTTTTTAAGGGCGCTGGATGCCAGCTAAAAGCATGCTGGCATGACATCACCGAATACTAACGAAGTGTTTTTGCTTAGACAATACTGACGTTAAGGTAGGGTGGGCGCCTCTTAGCCGTGCCCACCCACCCATTTATATAAAAAAACACTTTAAAGCGCTTATACAATATCAATAATTTCTTCTGCCATAACAGGATGCACATAATGGCTGGTCATTTCAAAAAGATTGGGTTCATCATCAACTACTGCGCGATATTCTTGCGTGTCATATGCTTTACGTTGATGTTCTTCTGATTCAAACCATAATTCGGCAATTCCATTAATAGGGTCTTCAATGTTATCTAATCGTTCCGAGCGTACATGATATTGAACATATTTTAGTAGTCCTGGAATTTTAGCAATCAATGGACCATGAATATTCTTCCAGTAGTGCCTAAATTCCTCGATGCTCATTCCTGGTTTTCGTCTTAAAATAACAAATCGTTTAATCATATAAGCTGCTATTAAAAAAGTGAACAAATGTGTTCACAATTTTTCCTGCCCCGACGTGTCTTCAAGACCACATTCGTATCTGACAGGCGTGACTTTCCCGCCTAAATTGAAATAATTTCTCACTCAGTGCCATTCGTTACCGCCTGGCTCGCCACGGGTAGAGCATTTATGGTTGCTAACCGTTTTAAATTCATCGCTGCGTTTTGGTCTCTATCATGGATCGTTCCGCAGTTTTGACAAATCCATTCTCGATCTTTCAATGTGAGCGATTTATTTTTCCAATCACAGATAGAACACAATTTACTACTCGGATAAAAACGATTCGCTATTATGATTCGCGTATCATACCGATTAGCTTTATATTCTAACTGGCGCCGCATTTCACCCAAACCCACATCACTTATAGCACGCGCTAATTTTTCATTTCTTAACATGCCCGCTACGTTTAAATCCTCAATCACGATCGCTTGGTTTTCACGACAGAATCGAGTCGTCAGTTTATGAGTAAAATCCGCTCTCAAATTAACAATGCGTGCATGTAATTTTGCTAATTTAAGAGAAGATTTTTTTCGATTATTCGATACAGGCAACCGTGTGCCTTTTGCTAACGCCTCATTTTGCTTTAATACCAGTGACTTTTTGGCTTCTTTACATTTTCGACTGACTGAACGTCCGCAAATTTTTAATCGACGCAATGCACTTTTGAGTGGCCTGGGTGATACAATGCTTTCACCATCAGATAACGTAACAGCTGCTTTGATTCCAAAATCAATCCCTTCAATTTCATCCGAAACACGGGTTTTCTTTGCTTTTTCATCCGGTACTTCAACTTGAATCGCAACAAACCATCGATCAGCACGTCTTGATACCGTTGCGCCTAAAATTTTTCCCGAAAATCGTAGGCTTTCTGTCATTTCAACAAAACCAATTTTCGGCAAGCGAATTGTTTTTTCATTCACATGAAATTTATCATTCGCAATGTAAAATGAATCTCGACTTTTGTTTTTCTTTTTAAAGCGAGGTTCGTGTGCTCCCTTGTTCTTTTTTATTTCATCAAAAAATCGATTCCATGCCCTTGCCAAATACGCAAAGGGTTGCGCGTGACTGTCACGATGTATTTCTTTCATCCAAGGATATTCTTTATATTTAATCGCATTAAATTCTTTTTTTAACACCATTGCATTGGGTTTTTTTCCTGACTCATAATGTTCTTTCCATTTCGCAAGCGCCCAATTCCAGACAAAACGGCTCGTTCCTGACGCTTTCTGAAAATAATCTCGCTGCTCCGTTGTGGGATTTAATTTTATTTTATGCGTTAACTGCATCGATTTCCTGCTTTAATACTTCGTCTAATTTTTTTCTGTAATTTCTTAATCCATATAATCTCGATGAAAAACAATGCACAATTGTCATTAAATCTTGCACCATTTCTTGTTCAGGTGACAATCGATCTTGATTTAACACTAAAACTTCACATCCATTTGCTTTTGCATAATGCTCAAACCATTCAAATCCAAAACGTGTGAGACGATCTCGATGCGCCAAAATTAAAATTTTAATTTCTCTTCTTCCAATTTCTTCCATTAATGAAAGAAATTTTTTTCGCTTGAAATTTAGGCCGCCGCCAATTTCTTCAACAAATTCAACATTTGCTAAACCGCGTGCAACAGTAAATTCTTCTAATACTCGGCGTTGATTAACAAGATCTGGTTTTTGTGCAGCACTTGATACACGACAGTAAGCAATGAAGCGAGTGGGAACATGATAATTTGTTTGGCGTATCCCGATGAATGATTGAATTTGTGAAACAGTATATAAACGTCGATTGCTATCTGTTCGACCCACCGGAATGAGTCTTCCTTCCCGCTCCCAACGTTGCAGTGTCTTGACGGCCACGCCAAGTAATTTTGCAGCTTTTCCTGTGCTTATTGTGTTTTCCATGTCGCGATAATACACTATTATTCATGAGATGCAAGACTAGAGTTTAGCTCCTGAAGCGGGGTTAGATCATTCTGTGTAAGAGTAGTAATATGTTATTTTTCTTTTCTTTTTGGTGTTATTTTATGAGAGCTGATTTGAGAAATTTTTAGTGCGCTTATTATAGTGCGTTTTGAAGCTTTGGTTTTTTTTGTTGGATTTAGAATTTGCTCAATGACTTCAGGTTCTCTTTGTAATAATACAAGCAAAACTTTTGCAGCGCCGTGAGGTCGCCTGTCACCTTGTTCCCAATGTTGTAGTGTGCGAGAGCTAAAGCCATAACGGTCTGCGAATTCGGGACGAGAAAGGTTTAGATTTTTTCGTATGGATTTCACGTCAATAATGTCCGGTATGACAACTTTATGAGTAACAGCTTTTTTCTTTTTTCCGCGCATATATTTTACAGCATCTTGCATGCTTTGAATCATTTCATTACCGATATTGCGTTTAGCACTCATTTTATTCTCCTCACTTTTTTGCATTCCGATTATTGAGTTGATTTCTTGGATCGTCTTGTTTTAAGTAACCAGACAAGCGCTTCTTCTGTAGTTGGATTTTTATGATCAATGGGATCCATTTTAATAAACTCGCATGTTGTTGCAAATAGGTCTTCAATTGCTGGCAGCATCTGCAACGGTAAGCCGGAAGATTTTAATTGTTGTGCAGCTTCCGCCACTTCATGACGTTGCCTGCAAGCATGAACAACATGATGTCTTAAAAACATATCTAAAAATTCGCTAATAGGTGTTTGATTCAAATCGGATAAAGTCTCATAAAGTAATTCTTTTACACCGTAATATTGCGCGGCTACAACACATTCAATGGTGAGTGCGGATAATCCTTTCATAAAAATAGATCGTAGTAATTTTATAAATGCTGCATCACCCACTTTCCCGTTTTCTAATACACGTATTGTCGCGCCGATTTTTTGCATTACTGTGACAATTTTTTCTGTTTCATTTCCTGCGAATAATAATGGTGTGCTAGCCTGATGTAAGTTAACACTTCCCATAATAGCGACATCAACAAAAGATATTTCTTTCGATCTGGCAAGAGAAGCAGCTTTTATTTTATTCTCGGGAGAGGTAGTTGAAAAATCGGCAAATAAAGCGCCTTTTTTTAAAAAAAGTACTACCTCCTTCGCCACAGAAAGTGCTGCTGATCCTGGTGTGCAGCAGATGACTATATCAGTATTATTCAACCAATCACCAAATTGTTTGTGTAACTTAATATTATTGTCAGACGCTAGTTTTAATATTCTCTCGCTGGGTCTAGGTGTGCAAAGCTGTAGTTTATATCCAATCTTGGAAATTGCTTCTGCATATGCATATCCAACTTCACCGCAACCGATAATAGTAATATTTAATGACATGATTATGTTGGCCTTATCATTTTGAAAACAGCTTGATTTCTTTCATTAAAATAAAAAATAATATTTTAAATCATCCTGCTAATGCTAGCTCAACAGCTTTATGATTACGCGCAATAACAACCAGATAAGCTCTGGCTGCACCTTCCGGTTGTCTTATTCCTTGTTCCCATTTTTCTAAAGTGCGAATGCTAAATCCATACCTATCAGCAAATTGTTTTCTAGTAAGATGCAATTCTAATCGAATTTTTTTGACATCAATATTTAGAGGGATAGACACTTTATGCGTTTTTGCCCCGGTTTTTTCTTTTTTTGCATAAGCAAGGGCTTCTTTTGCGCCTTGCAATAAGCTTTTGCCTATTTTACTCATTTTGATTACCTCTCGTATTCTGCAACAATCAGTTTTATGATTTTGCGCAATGTTGTTTTTTCGGCTGCTGTCAAATTAATTTTTTTATTTTTCTTATATGCAGTAAATAAAAAAATTGGAATATTTTGGTTATAATAAAAATAAATTATTCTTGCTCCACCGCTTTTGCCTTTATGAGCATCCGCTTGCCAACGAATTTTTCGTGCACCGCCAGTGCTTTGAATTAAAGCCCCTGCTGATGGATTCCCAGCAATATAATTAATAAAATTCTGTCGTTCTTTGTCATCCATGCAGTCATTAGCTTGCTTAATGAACTCAGGCGTTTCGACAACCGTTTGTAAGATTCGTTTTCTCATTCTCTATTCCTATAATATACCCCATTGGGGTATTAGAGTAAATATCTTTAAAGTCTCAAATTAGCGCTATAAAAGCTAGATTCAGGTTATCCATAGTAAAAACTAAAAACAGAACTAAAAACAGTAAAAACAGGGTTAGGCCTGACAAACAGACTTAAATAAAATTAAACTGATATAATCCCCAAAGTCTATATGTCAGGCCTTTTTATCGATCTTAATTTATCAAAAAAATTAATCTCAACTTTAGTTATTTACCAGCTATAAAAATGATGGTGTCAGACACCATCATACAAGATGTTTCCAGTAACGCTGTGTGTGCTAGCTGAAAGGTCTGCTGGCTGGTAGTGGTTGATGAGTTTTTTGGTTGGTCGCCTCTTTAGCAGCGTAATGCAATTGCACATGGCTCAATATGGCGTTTTTCAAACTTGCATGCGTTTGCAGATTAAACCATGTCTCATCCTGGCCTAAGAGCGTTAATATATTGCGTTTAGTTTGAGAACCTTTAGCATAACGCCAGATACTATTTTGAGAAAGTAAAGCGTGCGTAATGACTTCATCTAAGGGGTTAGATAAATCCCATTTAGCTTCGCCTGCTTTAGAGTTTTTTAAGAAGTAATCCATCGCGCGTTTTTCATATGGATGATATTCCGTTACTGCAACAGGGATTCCTTCATCTGGGTATGTTGCGTACGGGTAGTTTTTTCCAAATATTTTTTCCAATAGAAATTGAATAATGGATGCATTTAGATCATGAACACCTCTTATTTGGGCGTTTAAGCTATTGGAAATTACCAAGTTGGAACAATCAATATCAATTAAGTTATTAAAATCGCCTCTGTCATAGGTATAGGCATAAATACAACGTACATTATTTTCTGGGCTAAGCTGGATAACCATTTCATAGTCATCTATAAACCCATGATAGGAGCCTGTAAGAGAGGGATGATGAATCGATGCCATAGCTAATTTTAATTCAGCAAAATACTCCTGAGGGGCACCGTGCTCGGGATCGATGAAACGACAATGTTTAAATTTTGTGGGATCCATTGCTATTACAACCTGGCCATCTGGGTGGCGACCCAATTCAAGCATACTTAAAAATTCGGCTAATGCAAAATAGAAGTGATCTTTACGACCACTAATGCGTCTCGGAAGGTGTCCACAATTAAGTATTTCTGCTACATCAACCACTAAATAGCTATCATAATTTGATAACTCAGCTTCTTTATCTCCTCGATAGTCAGAAACAAGGTCAACAAGAGGTTGAGGGAAAAAAAATAGCGTTGTACCAAGTATTCTTTTTTGGTCTGCTATATATGATCTTGGTTTTGTGGGCAACAAGGCTGAAGGAGGTTGTTTAGCTGGATCATTTTTTGTGCGTGACGCAGCATGTTTGACCAATACCTCTGGCGATAAATTCTGTTGCGCATCTTTTGGTACTTCAAGGGAAGCATGAAGCACCATTTCACCTTCTGTAGCTAATAGTCCGCGCAATGGAGTATCCAAATTAGCTGAGAGCAATGGTGTGTCTTGATGGCTGTATTGATAAATAGGTTGCAGTTTAGCCGCGGCACGCGCTTTGTCGATGGACATAATTAAGTCACGTAGGGTAGCGTTTTGATCCAAATTGATGACCAGAGGTTGTTCTTCTGCGTTTGAGGAATTAATAATAGTAATTTTCATATTCAATACCTGATTTTTGATAATATTTTACGCAAGTCTACTATTATAGGCGCATTAATGTCAAATAAAGAGACTATTTTTTATATTTACAAATTGCGTCTTTAATAAACGACCAAATTGATTCTCACGAAAAAATACAACGGTATTTGTTAAAAGCCGAGACACTTGTTCAAGTTGCATTGAATGTCGATTTTATTGATTGCGGACGATCTATAATCAATGAATATTTGGATGTATTATACGATATGATTTCTGAATCAAAGCGCATGCATGAATCAGCGCTAGATGATCTGTGATAAATATTATTTGGAAAACTGTATATGAAATTTATTAAAAGATGTGGCTTCATTTTTTTGTTTTATAGCATCATTCATACAGCTAATGCTTGCACGCTTGTCTTTGATAATCAACACTCATCCAAAATTGTTGCTCGAAACATGGATTGGGTCGAAAATATGGATATCAATTTTTTTGTTTATCCAGAAGGCATCGCAAGAGAGGGCTATACACCCATTAACCCGCTTATATGGAGAGCTAAATATGGGAGCATTGTTGCAGTAGCCTACGAAAATATGCCTACCGACGGAATGAATGAAAAAGGTTTTTCTGCAGAAGTGCTTGCTCTGAAAGAATCAGACTATGGAAAACGAGATGAAACAATTCCTGCTATCTCTATTATTCAATGGGTTCAATTTTATTTAGATAATTTTGCAACAGTGGATGAAGCAGTCCGTTTTACTGAAAATAATTCATTTCAATTAATCCCTTATTATCATGAAAAAACAAAATTGTGGTTAAACTTGCATTTGGCTATTGAGGATGCAAGCGGTGATTTCGCGGTAATAGAATACATTCATGGTAAGCCAATTATTTATCATGAAAAAGATACAACTGTATTAACTAATTCTCCGACTTTTAATTTGCAATTGGAAAATTTAAAACAATATGCAGGCTGGGGTGGCAGCAAGTCATTGCCTGGTACAACAGATGCTAATCAACGTTTTGTGCGAGCGGCTTATTACTTATCTCATCTTCCAAAACCGATTTCGTCGCGTGATCAAGTTGCCGCAATTAGCGGTATTCTACAAAATGCCACACAACCTTATGGGGTTGCTTCGTCGGAGCGTCCTTTTATTGCATATACTGAATGGCGCACATTTGCGGATTTGACTCATCATATATATTATTTTAATTCATTGTTAAATTTAAACTCTTTTTGGATACAGTTTGATAAATTTAATTTGCAGTCAGGAAATCCGATTTTGAAATTGGATTTAAAAAATCATCCTGATTTAGCAGGAGATGCAACAAATTTATTTGAGATTTCATCAAATAATAAGTTTTTAACGAGCGGGAGATAAGCATGTTAGATCATATTGGTTTCGATGTCAGTAACACAAAAAAAGCAAAAGAATTTTATTTGGCTGCCTTAAAACCATTCGCTATGAGCTTTTTATGGAATGGGAAAAATGGCTGGGATTTGCGGTGGATGGTAAGCCGAATTTTTGCTGGTGGGTTTTCCTGATAATAATGGAGCAATTTGTTTAATTACGGCTGATCCAATTGTTCCAAATGGAGAAAAATTATTTTAAATAATAAATTTAAGGAGATAATTATGCGTATTCATACAATTATTCATGCACCATTTGAAAAGCCTGGCGTTATTGAAAATTGGGCGATAAATAATGGACATAGTCTTTCATCGACTCATATTTACCAAGGTGAAATATTGCCTGATGTATCTACAATAGATTTTCTTATCATTATGGGCGGCCCACAAAGCCCTACTGAATTAGATCAATATCCTTATTTGCGCGATGAAATTATTTTAACGAAACAAGCGATTGATCAGGGAAAAGTAATATTAGGCATTTGCTTGGGTGCACAAATAATTAGTGAAAGCTTAGGCGCAAAAACAGAGCGAAGTCCGAATAAAGAAATTGGTGTTTATCCTGTTTATTTAACAAAAGATGGTGAAGTTGATTCTATTTTTAAAAAATTCCCTCAAATGTTTGATGTGATGCATTGGCATAACGATATGCCAGGTATTCCAGAAGGGGCTGTTTTGTTAGCCTACAGCGAGGGTTGTCCTCGACAAGTGATCAGATATAGCGACAGAGCCTATGGCTTGCAATGCCATATGGAAATGACAACAGACTTAATAAAAGGAATGATTGAACATTGCGAAATAGATTTAAAGCCAGGAAAATATGTTCAGCAAAACGAAACATTATTAAAAAATAATATCTCTGAAATAAATAGTAAAATGTTTTTTATCTTGGATTGTTTAGAATCTGTTTTTACTAAAAAATCAATTAATGAAAATATAGTTTAGTGCGAATTCTAATATGGATCTTAATTTAAACGGAATTGATTGAAATGTTAGAAGTTATTGAAGATGCATCATTAAAAAAATCAGGTGCTATAAAACATGCTTTTTTCACGCGAGTGGGTGGTGTGAGCGCAGGTATTTATTCATCACTCAATTGCGCTTTTGCTAGTAATGATCATGCTGATAATATTCGTGAAAATAGACGTCGTGCAGTGGCACAATTTGAATATCCACTCGAATCGCTCATTACAGTAAGAAATATTCATAGTAATAGAGCAATCATTATCGAGCAATCATGGAGTGAAGATAAAAAACCTGAGGCTGATGCAATGGTAACTAAGTTATCTAAAATTGTGCTGGGTTCTGATAGTGCTGATTGCCCAATTATCTTATTTGCAGATGATATGGCGGGTGTTATCGGTTTGGCTCATGCAGGTTGGCGAGGCGCTAAGGCTGGGATTATTGAAAACACCGTTGAACAAATGCTGTTATTAGGAGCTAAACCTCGGCAAATTTCAGCAGCAGTTAGTCCATGCATTGCCCAATGTTCATATGAAGTGAGCCAAGAATTTCAGCAACAATTTTTGAAAGAGAGCTTATTAAATCGAGATTATTTCATTTCATCGAATAGAGAAAATCATTTTCTGTTTGATTTACTGGGGTATGTGAAAAATCGTCTTTTTCAGTTAAATCTTAGATCTGTTTCTTCCGAGGTTGCTTTTGATACCTATTCAGATGAAAAGAGGTTTTTTAGTTGTCGGCGTGCTTTGCATAGAAGTGAGCCGTGTTTTGGCGGACATTTATCATGTATATCTTTAGATTAATATCCTTATATAACGATGAGTTGCTTGTTTTGAAAACTTCATAAATATTTCTGTACAAAAGTTCTAAGATTATTTTACAATGCACATGACGGGTAAGTCCTGTTACGTGCCTCAGAGTAAAGCCGCCCTATGGATGACTTGATGATACTGAGGAAATGACCGTATCAGGGGCCGTCTTTTTTATGATTATACTTTTCTTTTTTTGGCATTTTTATAGCAATTTTTTATTTTTTCAGTAGATCAATATCCATATTTAGCTCAGCCTCAATTTCTTCAATAGTAGGTAAGCTTGTTTGTAATTTTTTAGGCAGAGCTTTAGCAAGTTGATATTCAGAAATACCCATAGGCTTTTTAAGGTCTCTTAGCGCATATTCAGCAAATACCTTATTTTTCTTTTCGCAGAGCAACAAGCCAATTGTGGGATTATCCTGTGGTAATTTTAATAAATCATCAACAGCAGATAGATAAAAATTGAGTTTACCCGTGTGTTCTGGTTTAAATTCTCCGCGTTTAATTTCAATAACAAAATAGCTGCGAAGTTTAAGATGATAAAATAAGAGGTCGAGACGAAATTCACGTTTATCAATAATCAATGGGAATTGATTCCCAACAAACGCAAACCCTTGTCCTAACTCAAGCATAAATTGTGTGATATGCGCTATTAAGCCTCTTTCAATTTCTTGCTCATGAGCATCTTTTCCAACCGTTAGAAAATGAAACTTGTAGGGATCTTTTAGCATTTCTTCAGCTAATAAGGATTGCGGTTCGGGTAAAAGGTGAGTGAAGTTGGTGGTTTTAATTTTAGGAGACCCTTGGCGTTGGTAGAGATTTTCCCGTATATTTGATACAAGTTGCCGATAAGACCAGCCATTTTCTATCGTTTCTTTCGCATACCATGTCCGTTCTTCGTTAGTTTTTGCCGCCCTCAAAAGGGCAATATTATGACTCCACGGTAATTGGCTAGACACTGTCTGACCAATTTCAAATTCGGGGTAATTCTCAGCAAATAAGCGCATATTTTTTAAATTTGGCTTAGAGAAGCCGTCCGTGTCTGGGAAACTGTTTTTTAAGTCCTCAGCTAATGTATCTAATAATTTATCGCCCCATTTAGCCTTTTGTTGTTTTTCAATGATAAGAGACCCAATTTCCCAGTAAAACTTAAGTAAAACCTGATTTACAGCAAAAGCTGCTTGTAACTGTGCGCTACGGATTTTTGTTTTTACCTCGTGAAGTAACTCTTTGTATGAAGCGTCAATGCGAAGTGAAGCAGGTTTTATTAGTTGTTTGGCCATACAGTGAATTCCTATTTTTTAAAGCATTAAGTCTGGGTTGGCAAAAATTCTGTGTTATTTTACCTATGTAGTAAATATGTAACAAACTTCTGTCGGTTTTCTGTTAATTGTAGTAGATTACAGTAGGTTTTGTCATTGCTAAAACACCGTAAGATGCTGATTAATAATAAAAATTAAAAACGCAAACCCGTTTCGTAATCAGTAGGCAATGCTGTAAATTGCCGCTGGGTCAGCCCACTCTATTTCAATCTGTTTTTTTTCAAATAGAAGAACGATTAATTGCACGATAGCTGGTATTTCGAAAATGGCTGCGAGATAAATCAAACCATTATATTAAAAATTTGTTTCTTTGATTACCATTCAATTTGCATGTCTTTATGCGGAATCCCTGCATCCAGATATTCATCGCTGCAAACGATAAATCCTAATTTTTCATAAAATGGAATAGCGTAAGTTTGAGCGCCAAGCTTTGCTTTCTTAACCGTAGAATGTTGTTTTAAATCTGTGATGATAAAATTCATCAGCACATGACCCAGTCCACGACTCTGAAAAGATTGCAAGATTGCCACGCGTTGAATTTTTGCAAAATCGTTTATATAGCGAACCCGTGCGGTGCCTACAGGCAAATTATCAATAGACAAGAGATAATGGTCACTGCTTGAATCCAGCCCGTCAACTTCTTCATGAACGGGAACATTTTGTCCTTCCACGAACACTTGGTGCCGGATAGCAAGACAAGCTTCAATATCTGTTTCGGAAGAGATTTTTTTGACGAAAACATTGTTGTGTAAGTTCATGTTCTAGTCTCACTCATTTTTAGTAATCATCCCTATTTATTTTATCTGAAATTTTGGCTCAGCAAACCTATCGTAATATAAATAACCCTTGAAATTTAACAGATCCGGTAAGTCATATTTTTTTCTTAATTTTAATAAGGATGGCGATTCAACCAAAATGGCGTAATATATTTTGGGGCCAATTTCGGCGGTAACAATATCTTTTTGATTATACTCATCTTACTATACATGTGTGAATATGCAAGAGGTAAAAGAGTAACCATTGGCAAAACAGATGTTTTAACGCCAGCTCAGGCGCGTGATGAGGCTAAAAGAATTTTAGGTCAAGCGGCAATTGGCGCTTTGCCTGTCAAAGAAAAAAAATCACCCAAATTGAATTTGAAAAATTTTATTGATAATGAATATGAAGCCTGGCGTAATGCAAATCGTAAAAATGGTGGGGATGATACGCGAAGATTGAAAACAAATTTTGCATGTGAGTTTGGAGATTTTTTATTATCAGAAATATCGCCCATACTGATTGAAAAATGGCGAACGAAGCGAATAAATGCGGGCAAAACAGCAGCAACAGTAAATCGTGATATTTCTATTTTAAAATCAGCACTCACAAAAGCAGTGGAATGGGAGCTGATAAAAGAGCATCCACTCATTAAATTAAAACCATTCAAAATGGATTCGGCTGCTAAAGCCAGATATCTTGATAAAGAAGAAGAAAAACGCCTAAAAGAGGCTTTAAAGAACCGTGATAATGAATTAAAAAACAAGCGGGAAAGCGCTAACCAGTGGAGAAAAGAGCGTGGCTACGACTGTTTTCCTGATCTTCAGCAATTTGTTTTTGCTGATTATCTTTCACCGATGGTGTTGGTTGCCCTGAATACTGGATTACGACGAGGGGAGTTGTTTAGCCTCACATGGGACGATATTGATTTTGAAAGATCAATGCTCACAGTAAAAGGCGATACAGCTAAAAACGGTAAAACACGCCACATACCGCTGAATCAAATTGCTTTCCAGGCATTAAAAA
The DNA here is from genome assembly GCA_035478255.1 of Gammaproteobacteria bacterium. Lineage (GTDB taxonomy): Bacteria > Pseudomonadota > Gammaproteobacteria > DSM-16500 > DSM-16500 > DATIJJ01. Next base: position 25,452 of record DATIJV010000081.1, on the reverse strand, counting down.
ACTGGCGGAATACGAACGATTCAATGTCATCAATTTTTTTTAATGCCAAAAAAGGGACAGCATTTACCCATGTCAAAAAATCCTGGGCAAATCTCTTGAAAAAAGCGGATATAAATAATTTTCGCTGGCATGATATGCGTCATCATTTTGCCAGTAAATTGGTAATGGCTGGTGCTGATTTAAATTCAGTTCGTGAATTATTAGGGCATGCAGATATTAAAATGACATTGCGATATGCGCATTTAGCGCCGGAGCATAAGGCGCATGCGGTTGCAAAATTAGTTGAAACTGAATAATAGGCTGGTAAGAGTATGAAAAAATCAGAGCAAGATTCAATCGTTATTTATAACACCCTTGCAAAAGGGGTTGAAGTGCGTCTTAGTAAAGATACGCTTTGGTTGTCTCAAAAAATGATAGCTGATGTTTTTGAGACATCGACTGATAATATTGGTCTTCATCTAAAAAATATTTATCAAGAAGACGAGCTAGAGGAAAAAGCAACTACCGAGGAATCCTCGGTAGTTCAAAAAGAAGGAAAAAGAGAGGTTACACCTGAAATTAGCGATCAAAAAATAGCACGTGCATTGGCTAAAATAAAAGAAGAAGATTACGATGGCACGGTACTTGGAGTATCAAAATACACAGCAAAATGTGTCGTTATCCCTGATAATTACATTAACCAGGTTATGCTTGTATTAGGTACAACCGGAAGCGGTAAAACAATCACACTTCGACGGTTTTATCAGCGTGCGATTCTCAAAGGCTATCCATTAATTATTGTTGACGGAAAGCCAGATAGTGAAAACATTGCGTGCTTGATGAAATTAGCAGAAAAGCATGACCGAAAATTTTTTGGTTTTAATTGCGGAAACATGCTGCCATATGATCCATTGGCAAATGGTGGCTATACTGAGCTTAAAGATAAAATCATAAGTTTAAAAGACGAATGGTCAAGTGACCATTATCGTTCAATTGCAGAGGACTATCTGCAAGCTACGTTTGAGGTATTGCTACGTTCAGGCAAAAGCTTTGATTTAAAGAAAGTTGTTGAGTGTCTCAATTACGATGATTTGATCCTATTAGCTCGTGAAGTAAATGATGATCGTTTAATGAGTCGCGTTAAAAGCCTCGAACAATACAACCGTGAAGATATAACAGGCCTCCAAGCGCATCTTAATATTTTAATTCATTCCGAATTAGGCCAGTTTTTCGAGAAAAATTCTGATACTTTTACGTTGAACGATGTTATCCAACAAAACGGCGTTGTATATTTTGCATTGCCTGCTCTGCGGTTTCCCAGCTTTTCAAAGGTATTAGGCAAATTGGTCATTAATGATCTTAAGGCAGTCATCGATCGAGATTATAAAAAACGAATTTTTACAGTATTTGATGAATTCTCTGTTTTCGCGGGCGAACAGGTATTGAATCTCGTAAATATGGGAAGAGGCAAAGGCGTGCATGCAATTTTCGGTACACAGGGATTGGCTGATTTAGATAGAGTGGATATAGCCTTTAAAAACCAAATGTTGAATTGCGTGAATACGTTAATTTGTCACCGCTTGAATGATCAGGAAAGCGCAGAGACGGTTGCGAGTTGGGTTGGTACTAAAGAAAATTTTACTGTGACAGCGCAATTAAATCAAAAAGAATTAAGCTCTGGTATGGGATCAGTACGAATTAATAAGGAATTTATTATTCATCCTGATGCAATCAAACAAGAATTAAAGATTGGAGAAATATTTTATATCACAAAAATAAAATGTTTTTTTCAGGATAAGGTAAATGTGAAATTTATATAATAATCAGTAAATTCAATGATTTTTTGTTTGTATTCAGGTCATCAATAAAGGTTTTCACATGATGTATAATAATTTAATGAAACGGAGGATATATGAAAATATTACTATTGGCGTTGATAAGTATTTTTTCAATGGCTTCATATGCAGATGTTTATGTACATCCATATCAAAAAAATGATGGATCAACTGTTCCAGGACATTATAGAACTGCACCTAACAGCACGAAAAATGATAATTATTCTACTCAAGGAAATATTAATCCGCATAATGGAAGAGAAGGAACTAAGCCTAGAGATGGACAATTTAATTCAAATTAATTTAGTATTGATATTATTTTCAATTTTTTTCTTTTCTAATTTATCTAATACAGGGTGAGTAAAAAAATAAAAGTGGATTATCAACAAAAAAACTGTTTTTATTTCCCATTGTAATTATCTTTTCCAAATTCAATTATATTAAAAAAATGGTGAGTTAATGTTTTAAATTTTTTATTTTAAAAAAAATATTTGAATTTAAAAATTTTTATGTTTATACTTTCAAGCTACACGAATGAACTATGTGAAGATATGAGATGATAAAAAAAAGACCATCATCCAAAATTAAATCAAGTACTATAAAAGGGTCTATCGGTAGAGGCGAAAAGATAAAACGATTCAGCCTTGAAATGCCTGCGTCTTTACATGCCAAGCTAAAAATTGCGGCTGTAAAAAAAGACGAAACGATGGCGGAAATTCTTCTTAAAATACTAGAGGAGTATTTGAAATAAGCTAATGTGTAAACGTTTTTAACCAAAGAAGCGTGACGTGCGATGCGACCAACATCAACACGCCACTAACCAAATCAACCTACTAAGGAGATTGAAAATGGCTGTCCATACTGTAAACGAAATTGCATCTTTAATAAACTGATCTAACCTCGCTTCAGTAGACACGTAATTTTGGTAAACTACGTGTCAACAAAAGAGGTGTTAGGATTGAGCAAGCAGTAAATTAACAGATCAAAAAGACTTTATTATCATAGCAGCGCGTGGCCGCGAAACTATTTACGAAACACTGGGTTTTGAAAAATTTCCGCGCCATACCGCGGATGGATACATTCTTCTGGTTGGGCCTCCAGGTGTGCCACAGCCAGAATTAGTGAAAGCGAAAGCAGAATTATTGCAAAATGTCACACACTTGCGAGCAGCTAGAAAACCTGAAGGCGCGCGGCTTTTTTCTGGAACAGCTTACTTATGGCCTGATGTTGAAGGCTTTGGTGAGGCGAGATCTAATCAAAATGAGAGTTATCCTCATGGCAGACAGATTGGCAGATGAAACAAAGTCTTTTTAATTTATCATGCCCATGTTTCAAATAATTTTTGCAATGAGTTGTTTTGTCTCATTTAGAACTTCCTCGCACCCGGGCAACCCTTTAACTAAAACCCCTAGCGTGGGCTGCCAGTGCTGATTGGCTTCTTTTACCAATTCGACGGTAAAGAAATCATCAATATTTTGATATGATACATCACGGTGTACGCATTTTTTATCTAGCATCTCAATTAACCTAACGGTATCGACAGAGCTAATATAATTTTTCAATATGCACCACAGATCATAATAATCACGCGCTCTTGGCCTATTCCAACCACGAACAACCAATTTTTTATGCGTTTGCAATAATGCGCGTAACTTCTCCGCTACAATTTCTTCGATATGATAGCAGGCAACTGTGCAGTCTATTTGTTCATCATAATCATGCAATATAGATTTATATTCAGGTGATAAAATAACTGGCTCATCATGCGTAATTTCCACTTTAATCCGGCAAAGTGGTGTTGGTTGCCATGGGAATTTAACAAGCACATTAAATGCATCCTGGCCTTTTGGATGAGGAGATTTTTCAGGATTGCGTTTTAACTGGATATCAAATGATCCATATTCGTTTAATAATTCTTTTGAACGAGCGAGTGCATTTTGCAAAGCATTTTCAAGTTTCTTATCTTTCGGAGCATTAATAACTGAAAAATCCAGGTCCTCAGAAAAACGGTAATCGCCAAAAAATATTTTCTTAAGCGCAGTTCCACCCTTGAATATCAAAGAGTGAGATAATTCTGGCTGCTTTGCCATTCCTGCTAATATGTAACTTAATGCATAGTCCTTTTCAATAACATGTATTGGAACTTTTTTTAGATTGGCTTCATCTTGAATTTTTGTGCGCAATGGTTTCATTTATTTTCTACTTTTATTAAATTATTTTGAATCATCCAACGTTTATCGCATGATCCTTTTGCTGGTGCTGAAGGATCAAGGCGACAGTAATAATTAATTGGGACTTTTAAGAGCTGTTCCAGTTGTTTAGTTGGAACACCAAAATATTCCAGCGCCCACCCTAATCTTTTAGCGAGCGATTTTTTATCGTATTGAATGGCATAATTAATCAATTTTTTAGTATCAATCACTGCCAGTGAGTTTTCTAATATTCCTAATGCTTCCCCGATGCCACCAAACATTTTAGGATAAATAAATACATCAAGTAGCGTGCGCTCCTTATCAGTAATGTTTACTTGAAAGTATTCGCCTAGCCATAATTTTTCAATGCCAAAAAAATGTTTTTGTTGAACGTTAATGTATTCATAACGTAGCTCATCAATTTTCCATATATGTTTTGTTTTTGCATGTTGTTTTTCACGCATAGAGGGTGTAACAATTTTTTTAGGTGTTGATGCTGTAATAATATGAGGTATTTGCTCAGTGAGTCCATGATGCTGCAAAGCTGACCAGTGACTGATAGCTGATGGTTGAATTAAATAAGCTGATATGACAAACGGATGTGTGTCAGGTTCTTCTGATAGCCACCCGACACTGACATATAATCCGCGACGTAATCGGAGTACTCGTTTATGCTTCGCCAAATTGGATAGTATCTTTCCGAGCTGATTATGAGGTATCTTTTCTAAAGTGGCTGCTGCGCTGGCATTTTGCATATTAAATATGCGGTTGCCACGCAAAAACAATTGCCTTAATAAGCGTGCACCTTGGCTTTCGTCTGGTTTTCTAGTGCCCATAAAGCCTACAACTCTATTTGATTTCATACTACAATAATACCCCAAGATGGGTAATATTGCAGCATGTTTTAAAAAAAGAATTTTCATGATTATGTCTTAAATCAGAGCATTACAATCTATGCTTAACCAAGGTATTGTGATATTTTGCCGATGTAGTAAATTTGTAACAAACTACCGTCGGTTTCCTGCTAATTGTAGTAGATTATAGTAGGTTTGGTCATTGCTAAAACACCGTAACATGCTGATTAATAATAAAAATTAAAAACGCAAACCCGTTTCGTAATCAGTAGGCAATGCTGTACACCGCCTGTGCTGAGCCCGTCCGTTTTAATCTGCTTTTTTTGCAATATCTTTAAAAAATAAAAGAAAAACGATTAATTGCACGATAGCGGGTATTCCGAAAATAGCTGCAAGATAAATCAAACTGGTCACATTGATATGGCTGACTATACCTGTTCCTAACGTTCCGATAATCATGACAGCAGAGGTGAATAATGCAGTTGCCACACCCGCACTACTGGATAATCTTAAACAACACGTCAAGACATTAATAAAAATAAATCCGTTGCTAAATCCAATTAAAGTGATAGGAAGAATCAATGTCAGTAAATTGAAATTTCCTGATAACGAAAAAATAATTTGTAAGAGAATGCTTGAAAATAGCAGAATAAATCCTGCCCCAATCAATGTATAAATCGAAAAATTTTTAATTAAAAATCGATTGGTGAGAGTTCCGAATAAGTATCCACAGCTAATGACTAAAGCGCTGTTACCATAAGTGATAGCTGAACCATGTAAAATATTTTCTATTATGAATGCGCCAGTAGTGGTGTAAATGAGCAATTGGACTTGCGAGAGTCCTGCAATAATGATGCCAGGTAAAAATGAATGATGTCGCATGACATTTATATAATTTGAAAACATATTTTTTAAAGAAAATACTTCGCTGCTTTTTTTGCTTTCTGAAATATAGAGAGAAAAAATAATCATTAATATTAATGAGACTATCCCATAAGTAATAAAGTTTGCTTTCCATCCAAAATGGTATTGAAGAAAGCCGCCGATAAAAGGAGCGATGATTGGGCCAATGCCAAAAGCAAGTGAAGTATATAAAATAGCTACTTTAAATTGATGACCTGTGAAAATATCTAAAATAATTGTTCGACATCCAATAGATAAACAGGCTACTGAAAATCCCTGAATAAATCGTACCCACAAGAGTTCTTGAATGGTTGCAGAGGCTAGCGCTGAAAAGCTTGCGATAGTGTAGATAAGCAATCCTAATAATATAATGGGGCGCCTGCCAAAAATGTCTAATAAAGTCCCGAATACAATGCATCCAATGGAGAAGCCTAGCAGTGATAGAGTTATGGTATTTTTAGCTGCGGAGATGGGTGCTGAAAAGTAAGTTGCAATAGCGGGTAGAGATGGTGCATGCAGATCAAATGTAATCCCCGATAAAAAATTTAAAATCGGTGTAAGAATAATTAATAAGTTGAAGTATTTTTCATTTTTAATTTCGATAACAGCATTAGTTAAAAAATTTTTCATTTAGTTTCTCTGGATTTCGTCGGAAGTTTCATTGATGGAACATTCCTGCAGGATCATAAATTAAAAATTGTTAACGGGCAACAAAGCAGTAAGAGGGTTTTTATTTTATATGAGCGAGAGTTCTTGCTTATGTTTTTCTTTAGCTTCATTATCAAGCTGAGTGTAGGGATAGAGCTTGTGATAAATATCGTGTATCTCTGTTTCCGTATAAATTTTTGTTTGTGCTTCATTGTATACTTGAGCAACAGCAGAGGCGGCATTATCGTGATTTATGACGATAATGTCGTTGCTTTTTATTATAATATCTTTTAGCACGCATCGGTCAGAAAAAATAATAATTGACCACATAACCACATTTTTGCCAAGAAGATTTTTTAAGTGCTTTATATGCGATGCATTCTGCATGATGGGGTTATAAAAATACTCTTTATGGCAGCGCCCTCGACCTCGGGGCAGAACCTGTACCCAGTTTTTTTGTGCTTCATGACCAAATATCCAGCCGCCATAATTTTTGCATTCAAAAACAAATAAACCTTTTGAGCATATTAAAATGACGTCAACTTCAGTTGTTTTATTGCGTTCTCTTGGAATGAGGGCATTAAATAAGAACTTGCCGCCAGTATCTTCAAAATGGCGCAAGGATTCATAAGTTAAATATTCTGCATATTTGCCTTTATCGTATTTAATGGATGAATAGGTGTTTCTTGTTATTTGGTAATATGCGCCTTTTTTATAGATCTTGTTTTTATGGTATTTAAAGGCTAATAAAAATACGATAAATAAAATAATAATTAACAAAACTTCCATTTGAAAGCCTCTTTCTCTTAATGCGTGATTGATGTCGTCTGGTGTTGATTTGCTGTGTAGAGTTTTTTGCAACTAATCATTTTTGGAGGTATTGAGGTGCGTTTTGGAGCGGATGGTGTTTACAGAAATGCTTCATTATGCATTGCATCTGCACTTCATTTTCACTTCAGATTTAATTGATACTTCGGTGATATGTTGTAAGCTCTTGATTCTACTCATCGGGGTGACAAGATTCGAACTTGCGGCCCCTGCCTCCCGAAGGCAGTGCTCTACCAGGCTGAGCTACACCCCGTTAATACTTTCTGGCTACCACAAACTCCGCCAAATCATGCAATGCTTGTCGATACGGCGATTCGGGAATATGAATCAAACTGTTTGTGGCTTGTTGTGCCAGTTGTTTTGCAGCGTTCGCAGTGTACTCGATGGCGCCGGTGGATTCAATAATTGTAAGAATAGAATCAATGTCTTTTGTCGAACCTGCCTTTATGGCTTTACGAATAAGCTTTGCTTCGACTTTGGTACCAGATCGCAAAGCATGAATTAAAGGCAGAGTGGGTTTGCCTTCTGACAAATCATTCCCCATGTTTTTTCCCATTTCTTCCGCCGAAGAGCTGTAATCCAGCGCATCATCAATGAGTTGAAACGCGGTGCCGAGCGATATGCCATAATGCTGCATCGCAGCCATTTGCTGCGCTTCATATTGACAAAGCGCAGCTCCGCTTTGCGAAGCTACTTCAAATAATTTGGCAGTTTTACGGGAAATCACATCATAATATGCTTGCTCTGTCGTATCTGGATCATGGCAATTAATCAATTGCAGCACTTCGCCTTCAGCAATCAAATTCGTCGCGCTTGCAAAAATATCAAGAATTTCCAGGTTTTTTAACTTTACAATCAATTGAAATGCTCTGGAATAGAGAAAATCACCTACCAGCACGCTGGCTTCATTTCCCCATATATTATTCGCAGTTTTATTACCACGCCTTAAAGTCGAACTATCCACTACGTCATCATGTAATAAAGTCGCTGTATGGATCAACTCAATCGCTGCAGCCAAATCAATATGCTGTTGACCTGAATGGTTTAAAGCACGGGCAGTCAGCAGCACAATCAGAGGACGTACACGCTTGCCGCCGCAAGTTAAAATGTATTCTACCAGCTGGTTAATAAGAGGAATTTCTGAGGAAAGCTCCGCACAGATAAATTTATCTGTCGCTTCCAAATCAGCTCGAACAAGTGCGCGTATGGATTCCAATGGCATATTTAACGATTTTCCTGGTGGGCAAATCCGAATGCTAGTAGGCAGACTAGTCGTATGTCAAGGTTTGTAATTTACTCTTGCGCTTTGCCCGAGCTATGGCCTATAATCGCAATCTTTTCATAATAATCCCAAAGGCACGGAGTGATAGAACATGTATGCAGTAATTACCAGCGGTGGTAAGCAATTTCGTGTGAGCGAAGGACAAACATTAAAAGTTGCTAAAATAGCCGCTGATGTGGGTTCAACTATCGATATCGATCAGGTTTTAATGCTTGTTAATGGCGATGATATTAAAGTAGGAGCGCCTTTTTTAAAAGGCAGTAAAGTAGCTGCTTCGATTGTGTCGCATGGCCGCCACAAGAAAATTCATATCGTTAAATTTAAACGTCGTAAGCACCATCATAAACAAATGGGCCATAGACAGGATTATACAGAAATCAAAATTACCCAAATTGGATAGAGAGAGGTATTAACAATGGCACACAAAAAAGCAGGCGGTAGTACGCGAAACGGCCGTACTTCAAACCCTAAATATCTCGGTGTAAAACGTTATGGCGGCCAGATCGTGAATGCCGGTGAAATTATCGTTCGTCAGCGCGGCACCAAATTCCATGCGGGCCATCATGTGGGAATGGGTAGAGACCACACTTTGTACGCATTAGTTCCAGGGAAAGTCCTATTTGGTTTCAAAGGCCCTCTGAAAAAGCAATGTGTGAGCATTGAGCCTATTCAGACGGAAACAGAAACTGCTGCATAGTCAAATCTTAAAAATAAGAGCCTCGGTAAAGTAAACGAGGCTTTTTTTTGCTTGATAAAAATATTATGAAATTTATAGACGAAGCGAGAATCAAAGTAAGCGCAGGAGATGGCGGCAATGGCAGCTGTAGTTTCTTGCGTCTGAAGTTTATGCCGAATGGAGGCCCCGATGGCGGTGATGGGGGTGATGGCGGCAGTATTTTTTTACAAGCAGATGAAGGGATTAATACTTTGGTCGATTATCGCTATACCAAAGCGTTTCAAGCGCAGAATGGAGAAAAAGGCCGGGGCAGGGAGTGTTCAGGCAAGGCAGGCAAAGATATGTTTTTACGCGTTCCAGTTGGAACGATGATTTATGATGAAGATACGGATGAATTGATTGCAGATTTAACCGAACATGGGCAATTGACTTGTGTGGCGAAAGGCGGGGCGCATGGTGTGGGAAATGCGCGCTTTAAAAGTAGTGTCAATCGAGCGCCGCGCCGAACTATTCCAGGTCAGCCAGGTGAAAGAAGAAATCTGCGTTTAGAGTTGAAAGTATTGGCCGATGTTGGCTTGGTGGGAATGCCGAATGCGGGCAAATCTACTTTAATTCATGCTATTTCTGCAGCGCGGCCGAAAATTGCAGATTATCCATTTACGACCTTGCACCCGAATTTGGGAGTCGTGCGTGTTTCTCAGCATCGCAGTTTTGTGGTGGCAGACATTCCAGGGTTGATTGAAGGAGCGGCCGAGGGGGCAGGATTGGGAGTGCGTTTTTTAAAGCATGTGATGCGAACGCGCTTATTGTTTCATATGGTGGACGTGGTTCCGCCAGATTCTGCGGACCCAGTTGAAGTTGTTCAGGCGATTACAGAGGAATTAAAAAAATTTAGTCCAGAGCTGTTGGAAAAGGAACGCTGGCTGGTGTTGAACAAGATTGATTTGCTGCCGGAAGATGAGGTAGATGTGCAGTGCGAGGATATTGTTAAGAGATTAGGATGGACAGGGAAAGTGTTTAAAATCTCAGGGGTCAGCCGTAAGGGTACGGATTTTTTGATTCAGGAGGCGATGAGGTATTTGGAAGGATCTGTTCATCCTGAGAATTGACATCTAACTTATTGATTAATAACATATTTTTTTATAAAAAATGGGTAAAATCGGGTTTTTACGCAAATTTTTCTGGATTTTCTTTATTAATCAATAAGTTACGCGGATTTTCCCCTCCTTCCCCTTTCACCGAATTCCAAGCGAAAAGCACGCTTAGAGGAAGGGGGACGTTCTAATTAAGCGCATCTGTATCGGAGAGTCCCCCTTCCTCTAAACGCGTTTTTCGTTTGGAGGAAGGGGAAAGGGGAAGGAGGTCACCGAATACTTACTATATTTCTGCCTAATCAATTGTTTTTTTCGGGAGAATTTGAATATGTCCGTTCATCCGCAACAAGAAACCTTGAGTTTTCAAACTGAAGTCAAGCAGTTATTGCACCTCGTCGTACATTCTCTTTACAGTAATAAAGAAATCTTTTTGCGCGAATTGATTTCCAATGCATCGGATGCAGCGGATAAATTGCGTTTTGAAGCCATGTCGGATGCGGCTTTATATGAAAATGATACAGACTTGAAAGTGTTTCTCACCTTTGATGAGAAAGCACGCACGATTACTATTCAAGATAACGGAATAGGGATGAGCCGCGATGAAGTCATTGAAAATTTAGGAACCATTGCAAAATCCGGCACTCGAGAATTTCTGTCTCAATTGACCGGCGATCAGAAAAAAGATGCACATTTGATTGGTCAGTTTGGAGTTGGATTTTATTCAGCATTTATTGTTGCCGATAGAGTCACTGTGTTGACGCGGCGGGCCGGACTGACGGCTGAACACGGCGTTCGCTGGGAATCGGCTGGAACCGGCGACTATACTATAGAAAATATTGAAAAGAATACGCATGGTACGGAAATCACTCTGCACTTGAAAGAAGGAGAAGACGATTTTCTGAATGCGTGGCGCTTGCGTAACATTATTACTAAATATTCAGATCATATCAGCTTGCCTATTTTAATGCATAAAATGGCAGCTGAAAAAACCGAGTCTCTGGAACTTGAATGGGAAACAGTCAATCGCGCAACGGCACTTTGGACTTTACCCAAAACATCGATTACAGATGAGCAATATAAAGAATATTATAAACAAATTTCTCATGATTTTGAGGACCCCATCATGTGGGCGCATAATCAGGTGGAAGGCGGCAACCTGGATTATATCAGTTTGCTTTATCTTCCTCTGCGCGCACCATTTGATTTATGGCAGCGCGAACAGCAGCATGGATTAAAACTTTATGTGCAGCGTGTTTTTATTATGGATCAGGTGGCACAGTTTGTTCCGCATTATTTGCGTTTTGTGCGCGGAATTGTCGATACCAATGCTTTGCCGCTCAATATTTCCCGGGAAATTTTGCAAGACAATCCAGTTATTCCAAAATTGCGCAACGCATTAGTCAAACGTATTTTAGATATGTTAGACAAACTGGCTCTGGATGAATCTGAAAAATATTCAAAATTCTGGCAAGCTTTTGGCAATGTTTTAAAAGAAGGTCCCGGAGAAGATTTTTCCAATCGTGCTCGTATCGCAAAATTGTTACGTTTTTCTTCCACGCATACGGATTCTTCTCAGCAAAATGTTTCCTTTGAAGAGTATGTCAAACGCATGAAACCGGAACAAAAGAAAATTTATTACATTACGGCTGAAAGTTTTAATACAGCCAAATCCAGTCCGCATTTGGAAATTTTCCGCAAAAAAGATATTGAAGTCATTTTGCTGTATGATCGTATTGATGAATGGCTGGTGGGGCATTTAACTGAATTTGAAGGAAAACCCTTGCAATCTGTTGCAAAAGGCGATGTCTCATTAGATGAAATGACAGGCCCTAATGATCAAAATGAAAAAAAAGAATCTCAGCAAAAAGAAGAAAAATTCAAATCGGAATTTGATCCTGTCATACAGCGCATCAAAACTGCTTTGGGCGATCAAGTCAAGGATGTGCGCCTTTCACATCGATTGACCAATTCTCCTGCGTGTCTTGTTGCGGATGAGAATGATATGGGAAGTCAATTACAGCGTTTATTGAAAGCTGCGGGACAGGAAGTCGATGAAGTCAAACCGATTTTTGAATTAAATCCAGAAAATAAATTGATCGTTAAATTGAAAGCTGAATCGAATGATGATCGATTTAAAGAATGGGTGAATATTTTATTTGATCAGGCAGTGCTGGCGGAAGGCGGACAGTTGAAAGATCCTGCTGCGTTTGTGCAGAGAATTAATAAATTGTTATTAGAATTGGCAGAATAAATGGAGAAAATTATGTTAATCGGCGTTCCAAAAGAAATAAAAAATAACGAGTATCGTGTAGGTCTCGTACCTGGAAGTGTCAGAGAATTAACTGCAAACGGTCATCAAGTCATGGTGCAATCTCATGCGGGTGCCGGCATTGGTTTTGATAATACTGTCTATGAGCAGGTAGGTGCGCGAATCATCAAAACGGCTGCTGAAATTTATGAGACAGCTGATATGATCGTAAAAGTCAAAGAACCGCAGGCGGAAGAATGTAAAATGCTGCGTCCCGACCAGATATTATTTACATATCTTCATTTGGCGCCTGATCCTTTTCAAGCGCACTGCTTAAAAGAATCAGGTTGTATTGCGATTGCTTATGAAACGGTGACAAATAAAAATGGTGGCTTGCCATTATTGGCGCCGATGAGTGAAGTCGCAGGGCGTATGTCGATTCAGGCAGGTGCAACTTGTCTTGAAGTCACAAATGGCGGCAGTGGAATTTTATTGGGCGGCGTGCCGGGTGTGGCTCCAGCTAAAGTTGTGGTTTTAGGCGGCGGAATGGCTGGAACGAATGCTGTTCGCATGGCAATTGGGATGGGTGCGAATGTTGTTGTCATCGATCGCTCTATCGAACGTTTATATCAATTGGACTTACAATTTGGTTCAAAAATTACAACCATTTATTCTACAACAAATTCAATTGAGCACCATGTCGCGCGCGCAGATTTGGTGATTGGTGCGGTGCTTGTTCCGGGTAATGCAGCGCCTAAACTGGTGACGAGAGAAATGATTAAAAAAATGCGTCCAGGTTCTGTGATTGTTGATATCTCTATTGATCAGGGAGGATGTTTTGAAACCAGTCGTCCCACAACACATCAAAATCCAACTTACATTGAGGAAGGTGTTGTGCATTATTGTGTGACAAATATGCCAGGTGCTGTGCCGCGTACTTCAACTTTTGCACTGAATAATGCAACTTTGCCGTTTGTTTTGGCATTGGCAAATTATGGTTACAAACAGGCAATGCGTCTTGATTCGCATTTATTAAATGGATTGAATATTTGTAAAGGCCGATTTACTCATCAAGTCGTTGCAAGTGCTCTTAACGAAAATTATACACCGGCTGCAGAGGTTTTATGTTAAATTGTTTTACTACGCAACATTCTAAAAAAGTCATTCCGATCGTTATTTTGACGTTGGAAGAATTTTCCAGTTGGTTGTCAAAACAAAATATGTTTACAAAAAACTGGATTCGTTCTGTGGGATTTAAAGCAGAAGCAGGTATAACGTGTTTATTGCCGGACCTTTCTGGAAAATTGACACAAGTGCTTTGTGGTGTTTCAGATATAAAAAATTTTTGGAGTGTTGGAAATTTATCTGTGACTCTGCCTGAAGGTCATTATATTTTTACTTCTGATCTTAAGAATTTTGTCTATACTGATTTTGCCATGGCGTGGGGGTTAGGCGCTTATCAATTTTCCCGCTATAAAAAATCTTCAAAAAAAATCGCGCAGCTTGTTTTACCTAAAAACTTCCAGCCGGATTTAATTAATAATATTGTAGAATCGATTTATTACGTACGGGATTTAATCAATACACCGACGGATGATATGGGCCCCTCGGAATTGGCGATTGCCGCGAAACAATTGGGCAAACGATATCAGGCTAAATTTAAAGAAATAGCAGGAAACGATTTATTAAAACAGAATTTTCATTGTATTCACACAGTCGGGCGTGCAAGCGATGATGCACCGCGTTTATTGGATTTGCGCTGGGGAAACAAGCAGCATCCGAAAATTACTTTAGTTGGCAAAGGCGTTTGTTTTGATACGGGCGGGCTTGATCTTAAACCCTCTTCCGCTATGTTACTGATGAAAAAAGATATGGCAGGCGCAGCACACGTATTAGGTTTGGCGCGTATGATTATGGAAGCTAAATTGCCGATTAATTTGCGTGTGTTAATTCCCGCGGTAGAAAATGCGGTTGCGGGAAATGCGTATCGTCCAGGTGATGTGATAAAAAGTCGCAAAGGGTTGACGGTTGAAATTGGTAATACCGATGCAGAAGGGCGATTAGTATTGGCAGATGCCTTAACAGAGGCGGTGAGTGATCAGCCGGATTTGTTAATTGATATGAGCACTTTAACAGGCGCTGCGCGAATTGCAGTAGGCACAGATATTTCTGCGATGTTTTCCAATGATGATGGGCTTGCAAATCATTTGGTGAATTGCGGGATTAAAGAATCCGATCCAATTTGGCGTTTGCCGTTATTTGATGGATATCGTGATATGTTGAATAGTTCTGTTGCGGATATTAATAATTGTTCTCCTGATGCTTATGCAGGTGCGATTACGGCAGCGTTATTTTTAAAAGAATTTGTGCCAGATGAAATTCCCTGGGCACATTTTGATATCATGGCGTGGAATTTGAGAAGCCGCCCTGGACGACCGCAGGGCGGGGAAGCGATGGGGTTGAGAGCTTTGTTTAATTATTTATTAGAGCGTTATCCGAGGTAAGTACTCGGTGCTCGCATATGTACGTGATAAAAGTGATGTTCCAAAAAACATTTATTTTTTTCCTTCGATTGCTGTTTTTACTTTCTTTAAAACTTTCGCTGTAACTTTGCTCTGTGCCTCAAGTTTACTGATGTAAGCTTGAGTCACATTCATACGTTTTGCCAGTTCCTCTTGAGTTATGCTTGCGTTTATACGAGCAAGAGCAACAGGGTTGTCCACATAGTCAGTTAATTCAAAGGGTACATAATCTTCACTGCTATATTTTTTATTTAAAGCCTTTTCGATTTCGTCACGCAAAGCATGATAGACATTGAAGGGCAGTAAGACATATTCAGCTTTACCGTCAATTGATTTGATAATTTGTAAAGTCATTTGTAAGCACCTCCACGTGGCTTAATTTTCTCTATGGCAATAATTTTTAACAAATCATCCCTGTCAAAAATAATGCGCCATTGTCCAACTCGTAATCGATAATAAGGTTCGCCTTGTAATGGTTTAATATCCAAAGCAGGATTATCGGGGTTTTCTCCTAACAACGTAATTTTTTCAGCAATCCTATTACGATCAGGCCTAGCCAAGCTTTGTAATGTCTTCTTGGCCTGTTTCTTTATGAGCAACTTATAACGCATTAAAAATCCTTATATTTGGTTATTATAGGTTATTTTTAGTTATATTGCCATGTTTTCCTTTAGGGGCACACTTTTTTGTGTTCTCGTATGATCTCAATTATCACAACTTATTGATTAATAAAGAAATTCCAGAAAAATTTGCGTAAAAACCCGATTTTGCCCGTTTTTCTGAAAAAAATACGTTATTAATCATATAGTTAGATGCTAATTCTCGTAAACATCCAGAGTAGATGGGTAAAAGCGCTTTTCAGCCGTGCCCGCCACAAGCGGTAGGCACGGCTTAAAAGCACGCCTTTCCCCACCCTACAAATTCACTATAAAAAAAATCCCGTTTGAATTATCACCTTAAAGAGAGCTAAAATCAGCGCCAGGTATAGAATTGCTCATAAGGTATCACTATGGCTGGTCAACAAGACACAGGTCGAAAAGAAGTCATCACAAAATTGCGTGAATGTATTAAATCCAAAGTCCCCGCATCCGAAGCTGCCCTTCTGGAAACATTTGCTCAACGTTACTACGTCAATTGCTCGTTAGAAGATCTCACTCAATCTCCGATTGAAGATTTATTTGGCGCTTTGTTTTCACACTGGAATTTTATTTATGATCGAAAACCCGGAGAGTCAAAAGTTCGCGTTTTCAATCCTACACTCGAAAAAGACGGTTGGGAATCGACGCATACTATTATCGAAGTCTCTCACGACGATATTCCATTTTTAGTCGATTCCATTCGCATGGAAGTTAATCGAAACGGACTACAAATTCATTTCACGATTCATTTTGGCGGCTTGAAAGTTTTACGAGACAAACAAAATCGTATTGTAGAAATTTTACCAATTGGTGCTTCAAATCCCGAGGCTTTATCTGAGGCGCCCATTTATCTTGAAGTTGATCGGCAAATTGATGAAGAAGCGATGGAAGCATTGCGCCTGAACATTGAACGTGTCTTAAGAGATGTGCAGGTTTCAGTGACAGATTGGCGCAAAATGGTGAACAGTGTTGAAGAATCTTTATTAGAACTCGAGCAAAATCCTCCGCCGCTCGATCCAGCAGAAATTGCGGAATCCAAAGATTTTTTACGCTGGCTGATCAGTAATCATTTTACTTTTTTAGGTTGCCGCGATTACAAATTAATTGGCAATGAAACCAATCGCGCATTACAAATTATTCCAGGCACAGGCTTAGGTGTGTTACGCGAAGATAGCACGAGTCTCATTTCCCGTAATTATGCAGATTTACCGCCTCAGGCACGTAAGCTTGCTTTATCAAAAAATATTTTGATTATTGCTAAAACCAACACACAATCTACCGTTCACCGTGCAGCCTATACCGATTATATCGGCGTGAAACGTTTTAATGAAAAAGGTGAGTTAATTGGCGAGCGTCGATTTGTGGGGTTATATACGTCTACTGCCTATCATTCCAGTCCGCGCTATATTCCTTTTTTGCGGCACAAAGTCGACAAAGTTATTCAAGCGTTTCATTATCCGTCAGACAGCCATAATGGAAAAGAAGTCGTGCACATATTGGAAACACTACCGCGCGATGATCTATTCCAGGCAACACTTGAAGAATTGGTTGAACTGACGCAAGGGATTTTACATTTACAGGAACGCAAACAAATTCGTTTATTTGTGCGCCGAGATTCTTACGGCCGTTATTTTTCTTGTCTGGTTTATATTCCTCGAGAAATTTTCAATACTGATTTATCTCTCAGCATGCAAGATGTATTAATGAATGCTTTTGAGGGACAGGAATCTAGTTATAGTACTTATTTTTCAGATTCTATTTTGGCGCGTATTCATTATTTAATTCGTGTCAATCCCAAACATCCGATCGATTATGACGTTTCTAAAATTGAAAAAGAATTAATTCGGGTTACGCGTTCATGGGCTGATGAACTCAAAAGCCAATTGGTATTGCAATTTGGAGAAGCTGCCGGTTTGCGATATTACGTCAAATATCGTAAAGCATTTCCAGCAAGTTACACAGAATGTTATTTACCTTGCGCTGCAATCGATGATATTAAAAAAATTGAAGCGCTTTCCGCTGAAAATCCTCTCGAAATGTTGTTTTATAAATCAGGAAAAACTTCTTTACAATTAAAAATATTTCATTATGAGCACACTATTCCTCTATCCGATGTGCTTCCCACACTAGAAAATATGGGGTTACGCATTATCGGCGAACGTCCGCATGAAATTATTTTTAAAGATGGCAAAATCGCCTGGATCAGTGATTTTGATATGGTGCATGTCAGCAAAAAAATTATTGATGTTGATCAGATCAAAGATAATTTTCAGGATGCGTTTACCAATATCTGGTTTCATCATGCTGAAGATGATGGATTTAATCGATTAGTATTAGATGCACAACTGACCTGGCATGAAACGGCGGTGCTGCGTGCCTATACCAAATATTTGCGGCAAACAGGATTTACATTCAGCCAGGCATATATCGAACAAGCTTTAATTAACAATTCGGACATTGCTAAAAATCTGGTTGAATTATTCAAGTTACGTTTTTCACCTGAATATGCAGAAGGTGAAAGACCTGATATTTCTGCGCTTGTCACGAAAATCGAACAATCACTCGACGAAGTGAGCAGTCTCGATGAAGACAGAATTATTCGCCGTATTCTCGAAGTAATTTTAGCCACGATTCGCACCAATTATTTTCAAACTACGAATCAGGGAAAATTTAAATCGCATATTTCTTTCAAGTTTGATCCAACAGCTATTTCTGATTTACCTTTACCGCGGCCCATGTATGAAATTTTTGTTTATTCGCCGCGAGTGGAAGGTGTGCATCTTCGCGCAGGCAAGGTTGCACGCGGAGGGTTGCGCTGGTCAGACCGTCGAGAAGATTTTCGTACAGAAGTGTTGGGCTTGATGAAAGCACAGCAAGTGAAAAATTCTGTGATTGTGCCTGTTGGTGCGAAGGGTGGATTTTTTCCAAAAAATTTGCCGCTTGACGGCGACCGCGATGCCTATATGAAAGAAGGCATTGCATGTTATTCAACATTTATTCGCGGAATGCTGGATCTCACGGACAATATTAAAGAAGGCAAAATTGTTCCGCCGCTTGATGTGATACGTTACGATGAAGATGATCCGTATCTAGTTGTTGCAGCAGATAAAGGTACGGCTACATTTTCTGATATTGCAAACAGTATTTCAAAAGAATATGAATTCTGGCTGGATGATGCGTTTGCTTCAGGCGGTTCTGCGGGTTACGATCATAAAAAAATGGGAATTACTGCGCGTGGTGCATGGGAATCAGTCAAACGTCATTTCCGCGAATTGGGAATTAATCCAGAAGCAACGGATTTTACAGTTGTTGGAATTGGCGATATGAGTGGAGATGTTTTTGGAAATGGTATGCTCATGTCCAATCACATTAAATTATTAGCCGCTTATAATCACATGCATATTTTTATTGATCCCGATCCTGATTCAAATTTAAGTTTTTCAGAGCGCAAACGTTTATTTAGTTTACCGCGCTCAACCTGGATGGACTACAATTCAGAATTGATTTCAAAAGGCGGCGGGATTTTTAGCCGTTCAGCAAAATCTATCAAAATTACTCCAGAAATGAAAATTGCGTTTGGCATTGAGCAGGATTATTTGGTGCCGAATGATTTAATTCGTGCAATCTTATCTGCACCAGTTGATTTAATCTGGAATGGCGGCATTGGTACATTTGTTAAATCCAGTCAGGAAACACACGCAGAAGTCGGTGACCGCAGCAATGATGCGATTCGTATTAATGGTAACGAATTGAAAGCGCGCGTGATTGGTGAGGGAGGCAATCTTGGCATGACTCAGCGTGCGCGGGTTGAATATTCTTTAAATGGCGGTGTGCTTTACACAGATTTTATTGATAATTCAGCGGGTGTGGATTGTTCTGACCATGAAGTGAATCTCAAAATTTTATTGAACAACCTTATTGCTGATAATGAAATGACTTTGGAGGAGCGCAATCAATTGTTAGAAAAAATGACAAATGAAGTAGCGCTGCTTGTTTTACGCGATAATTATGAGCAAACACAAATGGTGAGTCTGGAAACTTCTGTTGCATTACAGACAATGGATTTATTTAGACGTTATATGAATGAACTGGAAAAAAAGGGCCGGCTCAATCGCGAATTAGAATTTTTACCGGACGAAAAAATGCTTCTGGAACGTAAAGCCAATGGCCAGGGTTTAACGCGTCCAGAAATTGCAATTTTAATTTCTTATTGTAAAATGTTTTTGAAGCAGGATATTTTAGATTCGGATATTCCAGAAGATCCGTATTTTAGCAAATATCTCATGATGGCTTTTCCAGAATCTTTGAAAAAAAAATATTTACCTCAAATGAAAGTACACAGTTTGCGTCGTGAAATTATTGCAACACAATTAGGAAAACATATTACCGATCACATGGGTGTAAATTTTATTGAGCGCTTGCAGCGTGAAACGGGTGCGTCAGTCGCATTTATTATGCGAGCTTATGTCATTGCAGAAAAAATTTACGGCATGGAAGAATTGTGGAAAGAAATTGAAGCGCTGGACTTAAAAATCAATACTTCTGTTCAGCAAAAAATGATGTTACAAATTTATTTTCTCACACGACGTGCTACGCGCTGGTTTTTGCGAAATCAAAAACCCGCTTTAAATATTCAAGAAACGATTGATTATTTTAGTCATCCGATTGCAGAATTAATTAAGCAACTTCCTGTTTTGCTGACGGAATCAGATCAGGAATTATTGAATATTGAAACGTCAGCATTATTGGATCAGGGTGTGCCTGAGGTGCTCGCAAATCGTATCGCAAGTTGTAATACATTGTTTACGGCGCTTGATATTGTTGAAGCAGCCATAAAAAATAACTTGAATATTACGGATATGGCACAAACTTATTATGCTTTAGGGAACCATCTGGAATTAAACTGGCTGCGTGAGCAAATGAATTCATACTCAATGGAAAATCAATGGGATGAATTGGCGCGTTCGGGTTTTCGTGATGATCTGGATCGTGCGCAGCGAAAATTAAGTGTGAATGTATTGTTATTGAAACAGAAAAAAACAAAACAAATGCATGTGACGGAGAGAATTCAAGCATGGCTTGACCAACATGTGCTGCATATTGAAAGATGGCAGAATTTGGTGGCAGAAATCAAGTCGAGTACGAATGTGGGTTTTGTGACGTATTCGGTCGTGCTGCGGGAATTATTTGATTTTGCTCAGGTAGGGTAAGGATTGATATGAATAAAACTAATATTTCATCAGATTTTCCGTATAAATCACATTACGTAGATATCTACGGCTCCAAAATGCATTACATCCAGGAAGGCGAGGGGGATCCAATTTTATTTTTGCATGGAATTCCCGCATCTTCCTATGTCTGGCGAAATGTTATTCCGCATCTCGTCACTCTCGGATGCTGCATCGCGCCTGATTTAATAGGTTTTGGAAAATCTGACAAACCAGACATTCAATATTCGATAACAGACCATATTCGTTACATTGAAAAATTCATTGAAACACTCAAGCTCGATCATATTTTAATTGTGATGCATGGCTGGGGTTCTATCATTGGATTTGATTTTGCTATGCGGCATCCTGAAAAATGCAGAGGATTAGTTTTTTATGAAGCCTATCTTCGACCCAAACACAGCGATGATATTTCTCTGCCTTACCAGGAGCAAATTCTTGCCTGGCAAAAACAAAATAATATTTCTGATTTAATCATGAATGGCACGCATTTTATTGATAAAGTCTTACCGCAAAGCGTGATGCGTCGTTTAAGTGAAACAGAATTAACTTGTTATCGCGAACCTTTTAAAAACAAAGGATCAGGAAAACCGCTTTATCAATATTTACATGAACTACCTGATGCAAATGAAAAAAATAATATTAACAAAATTGTCGCAGATTATTCAAAAAAATTAACAAAATCTTCTTTGCCTAAATTAATGTTGTATTCTATTCCTGGATTTTTAACCACTATTGCAACGCTCATATGGGCAAAAGATAATTTCCCTAATCTGGAAATTATTGAAGTCGGAGAAGAACTTCATTATGCGCAAGAAAGTAATCCCGACTTAATGGGTGAAGCAATTAGTGTATGGGTACAAGGTGTGGAGCAAAATGAAAAAATCATATGACATAGCCATCGTAGGCGCGACTGGAATTGTTGGTACAACGACACTTTCTATTCTGGAAGAACGTAATTTTCCGATCAATAAAATTTTTTTATTGGCCAGCAAGCGCTCTCTGGGTGATGCGCTGGTATTTAAAGGAAAATCTTATCCTATTGAAGATCTTGCTGAGTTTGATTTTAGTCAAACACAAATTTGTTTTTTTTGCACAGGGAATAATATTTCAGCAGAATATGCGCCGAAAGCTGCGAAATTGGGTAATATTGTTATCGATAAAAGTTCGCATTTCAGGTATGAGAAAAATGTTCCATTGATTGTGCCGGAAGTGAATGAATCAGCCATAAAAAACTTTAAGAAAACAAACATCATTGCGAACCCTAATTGCAGCACCATTCCAATTCTTGTTGCTTTAAAACCTATTTATGATGCAGCAGGTATTTCGCGAATTAATATTGCAACTTATCAGTCTGTTTCAGGCAGTGGTAAAGATGCAGTAACAGAATTAGCGGAGCAAACTGCTTTATTGCTCAATGGAAAACCGATTAAGCCTAAAGTATATTCTCAGCAAATTGCTTTTAATATTTTACCGCATTGTGATGAGTTGGAAGAGAATGGTTATACGCGTGAAGAAATGAAAATTATTTGGGAAACACAAAAAATATTGAATGATAAAAAAATTGCAGTCAATCCGACAGCAGTAAGAGTTCCTGTGTTTTTTGGACATTCAGCGGCAGTGCACATCGAAACCCAAGATAAAATTTCTTTGAAACAAGCGCTTGATTTGTTAAGTAACGCATCTGGCATAAAATTAATGACAGGGAAAAATCAATATCCTTCTCCGGTCCACGATGCCGCTGGAAAAGATGAAGTATATGTTGGACGCGTGCGCGAAGACCTGTCTCACAAAAAAGGTTTGAATATGTGGGTCGTGACAGATAATTTGCGTAAAGGCGCGGCCTTGAATGCAGTACAGATCGCCGAACAACTTCACAAAAAATATTTATAATGCGAATTGCACTGGGAATTGAATATGATGGCCATGGTTTTTTGGGATGGCAGTCACAAAAAAATTTACCTACTGTGCAAGCCTGTCTCGAAGAAGCATTAAGCAAAATTGCTGATGAAGAAATTAAGGTTTTTTGTGCGGGAAGAACAGATGCGGGCGTGCATGCGATCGGGCAGGTTATTCATTTTGATACAAAGGCCAGAAGAGATTTGCGCGCATGGACGCTAGGCACTAACAGTTATCTTCCAAGTTCTATTGCTGTGACATGGGTAACAGAAGTTGATGAAACATTTCACGCACGTTTTTCTGCTTTATCACGTCGATATCATTATGTAATTTATAATACGTCTATACGTCCTGCTCTTTTGGCTAAACGGGTAACATGGTATCAGCGCTGTCTAAATGTAGAAAAAATGGAAGAAGCAGGGCAGTTTCTTTTGGGCGAATTGGATTTTAGTTCATTTCGTTCTCTGGAATGTGAATCTAAAACACCGAGGAGAAATGTGCATTTTATTAAAGTAAATCGTTATGGCGATTTTGTGGTGATTGATATTCAGGCCAATGCATTTCTTCATCATATGGTGAGGAATATTGCGGGTGTTCTGATGCAAGTTGGGGCAGGGCGAAAAGAACCGCACTGGGTGAAAGAAGTATTGGAAGCTAAAGATCGTAGGAAAGCTGCTGAAACAGCGCCTGCGGCGGGTTTATATTTATATCAGGTTAATTATCCTGATAATTTTTCTTTAACTTTCGTTTTATCAAAGCGTACAATGTGTAACGAAGCATTTTTTAAAAGCAGGTAAATATGAGTTGGTTTAAAAAATTATTACCTTCCAGAATCCGCACCGAAACGGTTACCAAAAAAGGTGTTCCCGAAGGCTTATGGTCCAAATGCGATAAATGCAATGCGATTCTTTATCGTTCCGAGCTCGAACGTAATTTATCCGTTTGCCCTAAATGCGATTACCATATGCGAATTTCTGCGCGCAAACGTTTAGAATATTTTTTAGATGAAGGTCCTCAAATCGAAATTGCCGCCGATGTTTTACCTGTCGATCGACTTAAATTTAAAGATTTAAAAAAATATAAAGATCGATTATCCACTGCGCAAAAAGACACAGATGAAAAAGAAGCATTGATTGTGATACGCGGGCAGGTTTACAGCTTGCCATTAGTTGCTGCTGCATTTGAATATGGTTTTATTGGCGGTTCGATGGGTGCGGCTGTCGGAGAACGCTTTGTTCGCGCCGTCAATACCGCATTAGAATTTAAAATCCCACTCGTTTGTTTTTCTGCAAGCGGTGGTGCGCGAATGCAAGAAGCGCTTATTTCATTAATGCAAATGTCAAAAGTCAGTGCCGCTTTGGCTCGTCTCGCAGAACAACATTTGCCTTATATTTCTGTTTTAACAGATCCGACCATGGGCGGTGTATCTGCAAGTCTTGCAATGCTGGGTGATATTATTATCGCCGAACCCAAAGCGTTGATTGGTTTTGCCGGACCGCGTGTGATTGAGCAAACTGTTCGGGAAAAATTACCTGAAGGGTTCCAACGCAGTGAGTTTTTGCTAGATCACGGTGCAATTGATATGATTGTTTCACGAAACCAATTACGTGCATTTATCGCCAGAATGTTGGCCAAACTAACAAGACAGCGTTCTTTTGTAACTGAAGAAAAAAATTAGAGGTATAACTCATGGAGCAAAAAAAAATTCAAAGAATCATTGGAATTATAGTGATTATCGCTTTAGTTGCGATTGTTATGCCTTTACTGTTTGGTAAAAATGATTATTCAACGCAAGAAGCGTCAAACGTTAAAACAACGCTGCCCATTCCTAATCAGCAATCGACTCTTTCTAATAATGCGCAGCCGGAAAATGAAGCTCGAGCCAATCCTGTCGAAATGCAGGCTTCTCAAAAATTACCTGAGCCGCCTGTATTATCTGCACAAACAAACCCAGCCGCTGCTGAAATTAATTCACTGGCTTCAGAAAAAAAAGTGAGTGATCCCGCTCCTGCTGTAGGTAATATTATTTATGACACACCGTCTGCGGCGCCACCAATTCCTTCTGCTCAAGAAGAAGTTAATAAAAAACCAGTTGATCAAGCTGTATCAACAACTTCATCAGACACGAATAATGTGAAAAAAAATGAAGAAGTCAAAGAACCCGTAAAAGTTCAGCCCATCATGATTCAGAAAAAAAGTGTGCATCCCAAAGTAGTAAAATCTATCCATGCTAAA
The DNA here is from genome assembly GCA_035478255.1 of Gammaproteobacteria bacterium. Taxonomy (GTDB): domain Bacteria; phylum Pseudomonadota; class Gammaproteobacteria; order DSM-16500; family DSM-16500; genus DATIJJ01. The sequence continues at coordinate 391 of DATIJV010000081.1, read as the reverse complement.
GCCTCTATTTCTCATCACAAAAAAGAAATGGCAGTCTGGGTCGTGCAAGTTGGAAACTTTGCAGTGAAACAAAACGCTATTCATTTAGCAAATGTATTGCGTGCGGCGGGTTATAAAGCTTTTACGCATGACGTGAAATCATCCATTGGAAAAATAAGCACACGGGTTTATGTGGGCCCAGAATTGAAACAAGCTTCTGCGGTGCAATTATCTCATACGATTCATCGTAATTTGAGTTTGCCGGGTTTTGTGGTCTCGTATCGTTCTTGAGATTCTTCAATTAAAAGTAAACTCCACGCCCTCCTTCCCCTGTCCCCTTCCTCCCGCGAAAAGCATGCGGGAGGAAGGGAGACGTTCTAATTAAGCACATCTATATCGAAGAGTCCCCCTT
>DATIJV010000080.1:0-5607 GCA_035478255.1 Gammaproteobacteria bacterium | reverse complement strand
AATTAGAACGTCCCCCTTCCTCTAAACGCGCTTTTCGTTTGGAGGAAGGGGATAGGGGAAGGAGGTAAAAAAAACAAAAAACACAAATTTTATACTTCTCACCGAATACTTAACCAGCTTATGTTTGTTTCGCTTTAGCCCGCAGCAAAGCTGCTTTGATATAATCTTTTTTCTCATTTTTTAAATCAGAATCAGAATGAGCAGAAGAAATTTTTTTCTTTAAGCGCGTTTCCCGTGCCCGATATCGGCTGCGATAGTGATCCGCACGTTCTGTTGTATCATCCGTTATTTCCAGCATTTCAATACAATCTACTGGACACGGCGCAATACACAATTCACAACCCGTACACTCGTCTAAAATAACGGTATGCATTTGTTTTGACGCGCCTAAAATCGCGTCAACCGGACAGGCTTGAATACACTTCGTACATCCAATACATTCTTCTTCACGAATCACAGCCACACTACGCGGTTTCGCTTTCTTTTCCATTTCTGCAATGAAAGGCGCTGCGTCTTTTTTAAGAAGTTCTGCAATTTTCATTAAACCAGAAACACCGCCCGGCGGGCATAAATTAATTTCCGCCTGATCTTTTGCCAGCGCTTCCGCGTAAGGCATACAACCTTTATAACCGCACAAACCGCATTGTGTTTGCGGCAAAACGGCATCAATTTTTTCCGCAATAACTTTCGACATTTTTAAGTTCTTCAATTTGTTTTTTCTCTAAACGTCTTGCGAGTGGTTGATATTCATTAATCGTGTGATTGACCAAGGGTGTGTTTTTATCATTCCAAACCAGCGGTGCGCAATTTAAAAATTTTTCCACATTGGCTGCTGTTTGCGGCATGATCGGTTTGAGATAAATCATCAATTGCCGAAATAAATTAATTCCTAATGTACAAACTTCATGGACTGCTTGTTTTTCAGCAGGATCTTTTATCGCAGACCAGGGTTTTTTTTCATCAATATATTGATTTGCTCGATCCGCTAACGCCATAATGCCGCGCAATGCGTGGGAAAATTCCAGTTTTTCATATTTTTCAGCAATTTCATCACCGGTTGAGGCAAAGAGATTAAATAATTCTGAATCAGCAAAATCAGCTGATAATTTTCCGGCAAAATATTTATTAATAAAGCTCGCGCAGCGGCTTGCGATATTGACAAATTTACCGACCAGGTCAGAATTAATTCGCTGTGTGAAATCATCAAAATTAACATCAAGATCTTCAATGCGTGCGCTTAATTTGGTGGAAAGATAATAACGTAAATATTCAGGATTGAAATGATTCAGATACGTGCGGGCTTTAATAAAAGTACCACGCGATTTCGACATTTTCTGTCCGTCGATGGTAAGAAAACCGTGAGTAAAAATCGTAGTAGGTGTGCGATAATTTGCGCCTTCTAATAAAGCTGGCCAGAACAATGCATGAAAATAAATAATATCTTTTCCGATAAACTGATGTAATTCAACTTTGCTGTCTTTATTCCAGTATTCATCAAAGTTTAATTCGGGGCGGCGAGAACAGAGATTTTTTAAGCTTGCCATGTAACCGATGGGTGCATCTAGCCAACAATAAAAAAATTTATTTTTTTCACCAGGAATGTTGAATCCAAAATAAGGAGAATCTCGGGAAATGTCCCATTCTTTCAATCCGGCTTTAAACCATTCATCCATTTTATTCGTGACTTGTTCTTGCAAATGATTTGCTCGTGTCCATTCTTGCAGAAATTTTTCGTATTCGGTGAGTTTGAAAAAGTAATGCTCTGATTCTTTCTCAATCGGTTTTGCGCCTGATAAAGTGGAATAAGCATTTTTTAATTCGGTTGGCGTGTAAGTTGCGCCGCATATTTCGCAATTATCTCCATATTGATCGGGTGCGCCGCATTTCGGACATTCGCCTTTGATAAAACGATCAGGAAGAAACATTTGTTTTTCAGGATCAAATGCCTGTTTGATGGTGCGTTTGGTAATATTATTTTGTTTTTTGTGACATTCAAAAACCCTTTCAACGAGTTCTTTGTTTTCTTCTGAATGCGTGGTGTGATAATTGTCTAATTCTACGAGAAAATCATGAATATCGTGTTTGTGTTCCGCACGAGTTTGCTCGATGAGTTTTTCCGGTAGGATTCCGGCTTTGTCTGCCTGTATCATGATGGGCGTGCCGTGGCCGTCGCAGCCAGAGAGGTAAATGCAATCATGCCCTCGCATTTTCTGGAAGCGGACCCAGATATCGGCTTGAATGAGACCGACTAAATGCCCGAGGTGCAATGATCCATTGGCATAGGGAAGAGCATACGTTACTAATATCTTGCGTTTGACTGGCATGAGATGTCTCTGTATTTTGTATGAAAAATTGCTGAATTATAGCATAATAAGGCGGGTTGTATGTTAAAGAAAAATATATCAGGCGTAAAAAATATTCTGGCTGTTGCTTCAGGAAAAGGCGGTGTTGGAAAATCAACGACAGCGGTCAATCTGGCTTTGGCTTTGGCGAAAAAAGGCTTGCGTGTCGGTATTCTGGATGCAGATATTTATGGGCCCAGTGTGCCGCTGATGCTGGGTATTCAAGATCAGCCGGAAGTAACGGAACAAAAAAAAATACATCCCATGATTGCTCATGGAATTCAATCGATGTCGATTGGTTATTTAGTCAATGAAAAAGCGGCGATGGCATGGCGCGGCCCGATGGCAACGAGTGCTTTGCAGCAGCTTTTAAATGATACGTTGTGGGATAATCTGGATTATCTTATGATTGATTTGCCGCCTGGAACGGGAGATATTCAATTAACGCTCGCGCAGAAAATTCCAGTGACAGCTGCGGTGATTGTGACGACGCCGCAAGATTTGGCTTTGTTAGATGCAAGGCGTGCCTATGAAATGTTTCAAAAAGTCAGAGTGCCGGTGCTCGGAATTATTGAGAACATGAGCCTCTATGTCTGTTCGCAATGCGGACACGAAGAACACATTTTTGGTGAAGGCGGCGGGCAGCAGATGGCGGAAGAATATAATGTTTCATTGTTGGGAAGTTTGCCGTTGGATATTCATATTCGTGAAGGAACCGATAACGGAAAGCCGACAGTCATTGCAAATCCCGAAAGTATTAATGCGAAGCGCTACATTGAAATCGCGCAGAAAATCACAGAAAAACTGGCGCTTTTAGAACAAACGGACAGGAGCTCGTTTCCTAAAATTATCATTCAAAATGATTAATCGTGAGAGGTGCATCATGAGTATTAAATCAGATAAATGGATTCGTCAAATGGCAGAACAGCATGGGATGATCGAACCATTTTTGTCGAAACAAATGCGTGAGGCAGATTCAGGAAAAATAATTTCACATGGCACGTCGAGTTATGGTTATGACATTCGTTGTGCGCGAGAATTTAAAGTATTTACGAATATTAATTCTGCGATTGTTGATCCGAAAAATTTTTGTGATACGAGTTTTGTGAATGTGGAATCAGATGTTTGTATTATTCCACCTAACTCATTTGCTTTGGCGCGGAGTGTGGAATATTTGCGGATCCCGCGGAATGTGTTAGTGATTTGTGTGGGTAAGTCAACGTATGCGCGATGCGGGATTATTGTGAATGTGACACCGTTGGAGCCGGAATGGGAAGGGCATATTACGCTGGAATTTTCCAATACTACGCCATTGCCTGCAAAAATTTATGCGAATGAAGGGATTGCGCAATTGTTGTTTTTGGAATCGGATGAAATATGTGAAACGTCCTATAAGGACCGAAGCGGGAAGTATCAGGGGCAGAAGGGTGTGACGTTACCGATTGCATGAAAGAGGTATGCACCATGTTCCTGGTGCCATAACCGATCTTGCTGCTTTGAATTGGTCGATTATTTTGCATTTTTGTAGATTTAAGATAAAATAACCCAATTTTAATAATTCTCAAACGAGAGTAAGAGGTGGGTATGTGGCCAAGACAAAAAGAAGCAGCGGGAAAACCGTACGATAATTACGATAATCATGAAGATGAATCTCTCCCATGGTGGAAGAAAGCAAAAAATTGGATTATAGAAACTGCTGAAGCAACCTCCAAAGCTTCAGAGGCTTTAGAAAATTACGGTAAAACTTCCCTCATTCTCAATGAGAATGACGATAACTATGATTATGATCTTTATGACGACGATGACAACTCAACAGTACCGATAGATATTAGCAAAGATAAACTCGAGTTATGGATACATGAGCCGATAAGAGAGATTGATTATCAGGCAATCGTTGCTCGGATAAACCATAACAAAATGCGACGTCACCTCTGCTTCAATCAGCTAGTCATAGACACCAGTAATAAATATGTTATGACGCAAAGAGATATGCAATTTATTTCCAGGCTATTGGATCAATATCCCAAGATAACAGAACTCAATCTTTCAGGGGCATATCTTGATTCCTCAGCGCTGGATGAATTGAAAAGAATATTAAAAAAGAACGATAGATTGACCTCGCTTTACGTCAATCCCGCTTGGAATTTTGATTCTAGCCATCTGGAAATTACGGTAAAAATTAATAAAGAGCTAAACGAGTTGCATCAATTTGTTGCTGAATCAAAAGATCCTTCATTAACATTGAAGGAGGCATTTTTCCGTATTTTCAATTCGCGAGCAAAAGAAAAGGAAGAAAAAGAAGAAGTATCATTTCTTGAAAGATTCAGCCGTAACTTTAATATCGACCATAACTTTAGTATCGACGTGAACATGAATGATAAATCATTCAGAGATATTGTAGTTTATTCAATTGTTCAACCGAAAAATGCAATCGCTAGTACGCTTCGTCAAAATATCGTTGAAACTCTTCTTCAACTAGAGATAGATTTATTTTCATCAGCAAGAAAACAATATCCATTCAACCCAGGGATCCGAAAATTGGTAAAAGCCAGATTAGACATCAGAAAAAATGCGCTGACTCAGAAAATAAATCTCTTATCTTCACCGATAAAAGAACTCTATCAAGAAAAATTAATGCTGATAAATAAGTTATATTCCGAGGAACAACTCAGACAATTAGATAATTTAGATAAAAGAATATCAAATCATTTGCACATATCAAGCTTATCACTTTCTCCAGAGGAGGTCTATCTGGTTGCGAGAATCCGAGAGGAAATCGCTCTGATGGAGGGTTTCCCTAATGCTATAACAATTCAGAAAGAACTAAATGAAGCGCTTGATAAAGCAATAGCCGAATGCATGAAAGCTACACCAGACTCCTGGAACGAAGAATTAAGATTATTTCTTGATCGATTATTTGGTGAAAAACCCATACCGATGACGGAAGTTGATTTTGGCAACACAGGAAATGATTCTGAAATGGAAATATGTAGAGAAGCTAGACTGTTAGCACAGCACAGCTTTTTTCTAGCACCACGTTCTTCTTCTCAAACAACAATGACACAACAAGCAGAGATGAGAGAAAAAACGAGCCATAATAATCAACCTAACGCGTAAGTATTCGGTGAGAGTATAAAATTCGTGTTTTTTGTTTTTTTACCTCCTTCCCCTTTCCCCTTCCTCCAAACGAAAAGCGCGTTTAGAGGAAGGGGGACGCTCTAATTAAGCACATCTGTATCGAAGAGTCCCCCTTCCTCTAAACGTG
>DATIJV010000079.1:0-30666 GCA_035478255.1 Gammaproteobacteria bacterium | reverse complement strand
GAAAAGCACGGCTCGCAAAGACGCTATAGTTCTAGCTGAAAGCTGTTGACAGCCTTAAGTTGACGCCATTGACAGCCCACCAGGGTATTAATAAATCGCTTTTGAAGAATACATAATTACCCTTGCGTCATTCCCGCATGTTTCTAGCGGGAACCCAGTGCCTTTGATTTTATTTTAAAGGCGCTGGGTTCCCGCTAGAAGCGCGCGGGAATGACGCTCTAACTATCATTTTTTATTAGCTTGATGCCTATGCCCTTTCCCCTTCCTCCACACGTTTTTTGTGGAGTTCGGTGCAAGGGGAAGGAGGTTTCGCGGGAGTTACAGATTTCTTGTAACTTTCGATGTTCGCTCATTGATTTGTGCAGGCATACCATTATCTTGAACACGCTCAACACATTTTCGAGTGATTTGTTCTATCAGCCCAATTCTTTGAATATATGTCGAGATTTCTCGTTCCTCTCTTTGGAAAGGTGTGAGATATGTTTGTTTTTCTATCGTCAATGTGCGAGTTTCATTTCCTATTGTTTCCGTTTTAGTTTGTCCTTCTTCAATAAACATCCCAGGCGTGCCCGTGCTATTAAAAAACGGACGCATGCGTGAATAAGAATCTTCATGACTCAAAGGCAATGAAGGCGCAGGCATGACAGAAGCAGACTTTGTTTCTGCTACAGAGTTGTTTTCTTCTTCTGAACTAGTCTCTTCAGATTCCGATTTTGGTTCATCTCTCTTAGCAGTGAATTGCACTGATTTCTGAGTCGTTTGGGTAAATTTACTGCTTTTCTCTTCAGTTGTTTGTTGTTTAAGACTGCTGCGGAGAGGTTTTTTGGTGGAAAAGAAATCGCTAATAGTTCGTTGATGCATAAATCCTCGTTTTTAAAATTTTTTAAGAATGTCAAATTTTATGCAATTTAAACCAATATGTAAAGTTTTTTTAATTCTCTTCTGATCTGATTAAATCCAATTGTTTAAGGGTGGATTCATAACCAATTTGAATCAATTTATCCGCCTGTTTAATATTAGATTGCAATAATCGAAACTTGTTTAAATCCAGATTGACCAATATATTTGCCGCCAGGCCATTTTGAACTGATTTTAATAATGAACCCATAAAAATTCCGCGCATGAAAGTATCCAGAAACCGCGGAAAATGATAGTTATCCAGGGTAAAACCCAGTTTGGCTAGCAAGGCTTGTTTAAATGTCAGAATAGGCGGGAAGAGATATTTGTGGCGATCATGCACAAAACTATTTAAATCGACCGCAATAATTTTTGCTTTTTTTCCTAAAAAAGCGCGGGCGATATCGACTGGCAAATTATTTAATAAACCTCCATCAAGATGTAGTTCATTATTAATTACCATCGGTGGAATGATCCCCGGAATGGAGGAACTCGCGCGGGTTTTTTGCCATAATAATCCTTTGCGATGGACTTCTTCATTATTATTTGCAAGATTGCATGAAATGCAAAAAAATGGCAGCCACAAGTCTTCAATTTTAATATCTTCAAAAACTTGCATGAGAGAAAGCGTAAAATTTTTTGCGTTAAAAATAGAAATTGCAGGCCAGGTGATGCTTCGCCAGGAAACAGAATTTGCAGAAGCTGCGATCACTTTATAAAATCTTTCATAGGCATCTTCATAGGATTCATGCACCGCATAACAACCGGCAACAATTGCGCCGACGCTGGTGCCGCCAATCATGTCGATTGGGATTTTTTGTTCGCGCAATGCTTTGATCGCGCCAAGATGCGCCCATCCACGCGTGCCGCCGCCGCTTAAAATGACACCGACGGCTTTACCGCGAATAAATCTTAATAAGCGCATATAATCTTTTGTGACATTCATTCGTACATGGTGATAAGTATCGAATGGCATTTGTGCAAGCCAGCTTGCAGAATTATGCGGCATGACTGCGCTTGCAGTATGAAGCAGAATCAGCGCAGCTTCTGGTTTAAAGTTAATGCGATGTATATGAAATCTTTCTGTGAGAATTTTATCGACGCGCGGAACCGAATTACTGTAAGCGGTTATGTAAATAATATTTGCTTTGCGTAATGCGATTTTTGCAAGCGGAGTTTCGTAGGATTTCAATAAATATAAAAATTTTCGCGATTTTTTGTTATGTTTTTCCAAATCAATGATTTTTTCTTTTAAAACTTCTTGCGCAATTTTTTGATTATTAAATTCAGGTGAATAATCAGAAAGCAAAACCACGCTGGGATAATGTTCCAGGTAGCCTTGAAGTTTTTCTGCAAAATGTTCCAATGAAATATCTTTATTTGCAGGTACGATGACAATATGCCGCTTAATTTTTTCAGAAGCAAGCAATTGAATCAGACTGCGTGAGCGTGTAATGACGGGATGAATTGTCGCAAACATCAGCGCGGGATATTGATGGCATAATTCGATAAAATCTTTGCTGGATAATCGATAAAGAACAGAATGTTCCAGTGCTTTTACAGTCAGGGCACGAGGTTCAGTGGTTAATGCGCCTGATTCACCGACGGCTTCACCGGCTTCAATGTATCCTACCATTTGTGTTTCACCCGCTGCATTGGTGAGGGCCGCTGAGAGTTTACCGCTGACGAGTAAATAAATATTATCTGAAGAATCACCCTGGTAAAAAAGCGTTTCGGATTGATTTAATTCCATTCGGGTGAATTTGGCCAATACTTTTTGAACACCTTCGTCATTCAAGGAAGAAAAAATTTTATTGGCTTTGATTGCGTTGATTAAATCTTCTTCCATGTTGGGCCTTAAAAAATATCACAACATTATTGTAAGCATTCGATGATGTCATGCCAGCATGTTTTTAGCTGGCATCCAGTGTCTTTAAAAGGCGCTGGATGCCAGCTAAAAGCATGCTGGCATGACAAAAAAAAAATTTTTTACCGAATATTTACACATTATTACCCTATTATATTGAAATGTCTGTATAATTTCTAACGAATTCAATTTGAATAAGGATCATGAGTATGGCGTTGAATTGGGTTGATTATGTCATTGTGGCTGTATTTTTAATTTCAATTTTGGGTGGATTTGTACGAGGTGGTGTCAGAGAAATTCTGTCTTTACTCGCATGGATAGCTGCTTTCGTTGTGGCGGGGCTTTTTGCCAAGCCAGTCGCGAGTTATTTTGCCAGTTCACATTCGGCAACTTCTGCAGTTTCTTCTGCGTCTGGAGGCGAAGTTTCTTCTGTAGCTATAGGTGTGAGTTTTGCGGTTTTGTTTTTCGTAACGCTTATTGTCGGCGCTTTAATCGGGTATTTCGCCAATCGAATGGTGGAAGGCGGCGGTGTGAGTGTAACGAATCGTTTGCTGGGCGGAATTTTTGGATTTGGGCGGGGTTATTTAGTCAACTTGTTAGTGATATTTATTGTGCAATTAACGGCGGTTGCAGAAGAGGATTATTGGACTAAATCTTCTTTGGTTCGGGAATTTCAGCCGAGTGTTAAGTGGTTAAATAATAAAATTGAACCCGGGTTGGAATCGTTGAAAACCAGAGTCGGGAAGACCTTGGAAAGTATGACGAATGGCGTGGAAAATTCTTTGGCGGAGAAACCGAATCGCGAATAAATTTAATCCTAACGCGCTTTTGCGGGTGAAGCAATCCAGGTTTTAAAAGCCTGGATTGCTTCGCCGAAAAGCGCGGCTCCCAAAGAACTCCATAAGTATTCGGTGGCAGCCGCGCGGTTCTTTATTTTGACCTCCTTCCCCTTTCCCCTTCCTCCAAACGAAAAGCGCGTTTAGAGGAAGGGGGACGCTCTAATTAAGCGCATCTGTATCGAAGCGTCCCCCTTCCTCCACACGCTTTTTGTGGAGGAAGGGGAAAGGGGAAGGAGGGAAATTATTTTTTAGAGCCTGTAGGTTTAACCCATAATTCCATAAACTCATTCACCGGCATATCTTCCAGTTTTTTCTGATTTAAAAACAATACCGTTCTCTCTGTCACATCCTGTTTTGGAAAATGCAGCATAAAACTATTTTCAAATTTTTTAATTAATAAGGGGATACCTTCTGCACGCCGCCGCTGATGTCCAAGTGGGTACTCAATTTGAATTTTATCCGTCTTTGAACCATCTTTAAAAAATACTTGCATGGAATTCGCAATAGAGCGCTTTTCAGGATCGAGATAATCTTTGGAAAATTGAGGCTCTTCAATCACTTGCATTTTTTCTCGGAGATTATCAATACGCGGATCATTCGCAAATACATCATCATAATATTCCGCTTTTAAATTCCCAAATAATAAAGCCGCTGCTGCCATGTATTGTAAACAATGATCACGATCAGCATAATTATATAATGGTCCGGTTTTATTAATGATGCGTAGTGCGGGTTCCTGTGTTGTTAAAACAATTTTTTCAATTTGATCTAAACGATGTATCACTTGATCATGCAGTGCAATAGCACATTCTACTGCCGTTTGCGCATGAAATTCTGCCGGAAATGAAATTTTATAAAGAATGTTCTCTATCACATAAGAACCAAATTCACGCGGTAAACGAAAGGGTTTCCCTTTAAATAAAACATCATAAAAACCCCATGTTTTAGCAGTTAAAACACTCGGACACCCCATTTCTCCTTTTTGGACTAACCAGGCCAGATGTACTGCTCGACTGGTTGCATCACCTGCAGCCCAGGATTTGCGTGAACCTGTATTGGGTGCGTGCCGATAGGTCCGTAAACTTTGTCCATCGAGCCACGCTTGAGAAATCGCATTAACAATATCTTCTTTTGAACCGCCTAATAATTGCATTGCAAGAGCTGCTGATGCGACTTTGACGAGGACGACATGATCAAGACCGACGCGGTTAAAGCTATTTTCCAGCGCAAGCACACCTTGAATTTCATAGGCTTTAATCATGGCGGTTAGCACATCACGCATTAACAAAGGTGGTTTTTTTCCGAAGATGTTTTTTCTGCTGACATAATCTGCAACAGCTAAAATAGCTCCCAGATTGTCTGAAGGATGCGCCCATTCAGCCGCGAGCCAGGTGTCATTAAAATCAAGCCAGCGAATTAATGTGCCAATATTAAAAGCGGCTAAAATGGGATCTAGCTCAAACGATGTTCCAGGCACGCGAGAGCCGTGCGGTACGATGGTTCCAGGTATAATGGGCCCTAAAAGTTTTGTGCATTGTGTGTGATCTAATGCCATCAATGCAGAGCTTAAGGAATCCATCAAGCAATAACGTGCGGTGGAATAAGCCAATTCACTATCAATGACGTAATCTGCAACATAATCTGAAATTGCTATTAATTCTTTATCAGGAGCCGGGCGTAAATTTTTATCTGCAACGTGGTTTACCATTTTATCCTCGCTGATTGATTGGAATATACACTTGGGCTTGGGGGCCGGTATAATTTGCTTCAGGACGAATCAAGCGATTATCAGCGCGTTGCTCAATAATATGTGCACTCCAGCCTGTTAGACGCGACATGACAAATAACGGTGTAAACATCGGAGTTGGAATTCCGCAAAAATGATAAGCAGTTGCACTGTAAAAATCCAAATTGGGGAATAAATGTTTTTCATCCCACATGACTTCTTCAATGCGTTCTGAAATAGGATAGAGGTGGCCATCTTCAGCTTGTTCTGATAATTTTTTAGACCATTCTTTAATGATATCGGAACGTGGGTCTGAAATTTTATAAACGCGATGACCAAAACCCATGATTTTAGCTTTATTGGCTAATAAGCTGTGAATGCCGCGCATAGCTTCGTCAGGATTTTTAAAATGTCTGATTAAATCCATAGCTGCTTCATTGGCGCCGCCATGCAGGGGCCCGCGTAATGTACCAATTCCTGAAACAATAGCGGAATAAAAATCAGATTCAGTTGAAGTGGTCACACGTGCTGCGAATGTGGAAGCGTTAAATTCATGTTCAGCATATAAAATTAATGAAACATCGATCACGCGGCTGTGGGTGATGTCGGGTTTTTTATCCTGTAATAAATGAAGAAAATGTGCAGCAATGGATTTTTCATCGGAATTCGTTTTGATGCGTTTGCCTGTTCGATGAAATTGATACCAATAAAGCAGCATGCCGGGCGTGCTCGCGATTAATCGATCGGCAATATCGTAATGGCTATAATGTTTGGATTCAGGCTCGAGCGTTCCTAACATGGAAAAGCCTGTTCGCAGAACATCCATTGGATGCGTTTCAGCAGGAATAGTTTCAAGTACGAGTTTTAAAGGATCGGGTAACTCGCGCAGCATCATTAATTTTTCGCGATAGGCTTGTAATTCTTTTTGATTGGGAAGATTTCCATAAATCAGTAAATAGGCAACTTCTTCAAAAGTGCTATTTTCTGCTAAATCGTGAATATCATAACCGCGATAGGTTAGTCCTAAGCCTTCTTTTCCTACCGTGCTAATGGTTGTATTGCCTACAATAATTCCTTCCAAGCCGCCTTTTTGTGTCATTTGTATACCTCTCGCTAATGATTTTTAGGTATCCAGTTTTTTTTCATACGTTTGATAATTCAGTAAATGATAAAGCTCATCTCTGGTTTGCATAAGAGAAATAAGATCTTTTTGGGTGCCTTGTTTGCGAATGGTTTGATAGACAGTGAGTGCTGTTCTACTCATCGCACGAAATGCGCTTAAAGGGTACAGTATCATTTGAATGCCAACGCTTTTTAATTCCTCAACGGTAAACAAAGGGGTTACACCAAATTCTGTGATATTAGCTAAAACAGGAACTTTGCATTGTTCTGTTAAGGCTTTGTATTGAGAAAGTTCTGATACGCCTTCAAAGAAGATCATGTCAGCACCCGCTTCGACATATTGCATAATGCGGTCGATTGAGGAAGCGAGGCCTTCTACAGCTAGAGCATCGGTCCGTGCCATAATCGTAAAATGCGGATCAGTTTTAGCATCGACCGCGGCTTTAATACGATCAAGCATTTCTTCTGTATCGGCTAATTTTTTTCCTGGTCTGTGTCCGCAGCGTTTATTTTGTGCTTGATCTTCTATGTGAATAGCAGCAACACCGGCTTTTGTCATTTCGCGAATCGTGCGCGCAATATTGAAAACATTTCCCCAACCTGTGTCGATATCGACTAATAAGGGTAAATCAACAGCACTTGTGATACGACGGGCGTCTTCTAATACATCATTCAACGTTGTGATACCTAAATCAGGTAAGCCAAAAGAAGCATTGGCGACACCTGCGCCAGATAAATAAATGGCTTTGTAGTCGGAATGTTTTGCTAATAAAGCAGAATAAGCATTGATGGTACCAATAATTTGAAGGGGTTTTTCAATGAATAATGCTTCGCGGAATTTTTTTCCTGGGGTCATGGGTTGTTTCCTGGAAAAAGAAAAGGGCAGACATAAAATGCCTACCCTTGACGATCGACCGGCTTGGGTTTAAGCAAAGTGGTAGCTTAAGCCAACCATAAACTGGTTGTCAGATGGTGAGTACTTGGAACTTGCGGTTCCAAAACCTGCTACTGATACACTATTGCTGAATGAACCATAGTTGGTATGGCTGTATTCAGTTCTAACGCTCCAGCTTGGATAGAAAGTACTTTCCAAACCTAAGCCATAGTTGAATCCACCGCGCCAGCTTGTTTTGCTCCAGCTGCCAAGAGCAACGCTGTTAAACATAGCGTTTCCTTGACCTTTGATACGAGCTTGGTCGTAGCCTAAACGAATGTATAACAATGTAGCATCGTTTAGCTTCAAGCCTGGTAACAAGCTAACTCCCCAACTGGTTCCAACAGAAACTTTAGAATATATTCTGTCTACGCCGAATGCATTGGTGTGGTTAACATTATAGCTGGTGCTTGCACCGCTGGTATCAACAAACAATTCGCCAGCAAGGTAGTACATTTCATTGAAGTACTGACCATAACCACCGAACAGTCCGCCTACCCAACCTGTTGCATTAAGAGCTGGATTAGCACTTACAGTTTCATCTACGCCTAAAATAGAAGAAGCATTAGCATTATTGCGGACACGATATGAATCGTAACCCAATTGTGCGCCGAGGTAGAAACCATCTTTCAGGGTCAGCGGAGTGGGGCAAGGAGGCATCGCTTCACCTTTGTAGTTTTCACCTTTGTAAGAGCCTGCGAAGCAAGCCGTTGTTGCAGCTAACAATACAGCGCTCGATATTAACGAGTGTCGTAGTTGTTTTTTCATCAATATATCTCCTTATATTTGATCACTAAGTTTGTTCCTCATCTTGATTTATCACGAATCGTATCGAAGAGGTTCAAGACACTAATTTATTTCAATATTTAACAATGAGCAAGTTTTTTTAACTAAATTTCTTATGAATTTGCATTTTTATTATTTTTTTTTAGGATTTCATGGGTTTTATTAGTCAATATTACGGGTTAAAGCTAGGGTAAACATAGCAGTTTTAAAAAAAATTAAATCAAGACGGAGATTTTTTATTTTTATTCTTGTAGGAGTCGTTTGTCTTGAAAAGGACATTTTTTGTTATTAAATCTAAAAAAGAATCGAAATATGTACAAACCTTGAAGTGTAAACAAGCCCTGTATTGTTCTCGGTATGAAAAATCATCACAATAAAATGATCAATGGATCAATGAAAAGCTGATGAGAGGTATGTAATGGGAAAAATAAAAATTGATGATATCAATATATATTATGAATTGCATGGTAAAGGGACTCCTATTATTTTAATAGCTGGTTTTTCATGTGATCATACTTTTTGGTCTGGCGTTTTGAATACATTAGCCCAAAATCATCAAGTTCTCTTATTAGATAATCGTGGTATCGGTCAAACTGATAGTCCTGATATTCCTTACTCAATTGATGTGATGGCGGATGATGTTATGCGTTTGAGTCATCAATTAGGATTAAAAAATCCTGTCATTATTGGGCAATCCATGGGAAGTGCTATTGCACAAAATATGGGGAAACGTTATGGCAATCAAATTCAAAAAATTATTTTAATTAACACATTTTATCAATTGACTAAAATACCCGAAATAGTTTTTGAATTAACGGGTGAGTTGCAAAAAATGAATATACCGCTCAGTTATCGAGTGAGATCTATCGTGCCATGGGTATATTCAAATGCATTTCTTGCAGAATCGAATCAATTAGAAAATCTTATTCGATTAGCTGAAAATAATCCCTATCCGCAATCTCTTGTGGGATATGAACGCCAATTAGAAGCATTAAAAAAATTTGATTCGAGATCTTGGTTACATGAAATCAAAGTACCCGCCTTCATTATTGCAGGTGAAGAAGATATCATTGCGCCATTGGCAGGAGCCAAAGAAGTGCAAGAAAAAATAGGGAAACAAACTCAACTGGATGTTATACCAGGCGGGCATGCAAGTCCTATCGAACAACCGCAAAAAATAATTGATGCTATTTTAAAATTTATTGAAATAAAAATTTAGACGTGAATAGTCTTGAAAAAAATGCATGGAGTCAACATGAGGCGATGTAAATCTAAACATCACATTCAGGAATAAGTTATTTTTTTTCATGAAATATTGTCTTTCAATGCAGCATTTACTCGACTCCATTTTTTCATGACCAGATTTTTAAAGGCAAACTTCTTGGTCCGCGGAAAAAGAAGGAGTCGAGATAAACCAGTGGTTTGTTATCAACTCGCTGAAAGTGCTTTATATTTTTAAAAAAAACTTCCAATGCGGTGCGCGCTTGTAATCGAGCTAGTTGAGAACCCAGGCAATAATGAACGTTTGCGCCAAAAGCAATATGTCCTTTGGTATTGCGCTCAATATCAAAATGTTCAGGGTCTTCGAATATTTCCTCATCGTGATTCGCTGAAGCAAGTAATGGAAGTACAATTTCGCCTCGGCGAATTTTAACACCGGAAAGTTCAACGTCTTCAGTGGCTTTGCGATTGAGACTTAAGGCTGGACCATCATATCGCAATGTTTCTTCAATAAAATTGGGAATGAGTGTGGGATCTGCGACGAGACGCTCAATATTGTCGGGATAGGCGAGCAGCGCAAGTATGGCATTTCCTAATAGATTAGTCGTTGTTTCAGTTCCTGCAACAAGCAATAATCGTATCAAACCTAAAATTTCTTCACTGGTTATAATCGTTTCATTTGCAGAGGCTAATACAAGATGAGAAATCAGATCGGTTTGAGGCGCTCGTTTTCTTGCTTTTATAATATCATCAAAATAATAATACATGCGTTCTACATCATGGAAAATTTCAGCGATAGATTTTTGGTTGCGCCACGTCAACAGTAGATTCGCCCATCGTTTAAAATCCGTTTTTTTTTCTGAATCAATTCCTAATAATTCTGCAATAACAATAATCGGCAAAGGCATTGAGAATGTACTCACAAAATCTACTTCAGTTTTATTTGATAGATTTTGCACTAATGTCTCGCATAATCCTTGAATTTTAGGTTTTAAGCTGCGAATAATCTTTGGCGTAATCGCTTGACTTAAGAGACGTCTTAATCGCGTATGATCAGGTTTGTCCATCGTGACTAATCCGCAGGAAAATAAAAGTGCTCCGGGGCCTTCTGCTGGAGGATTAGCAATAATTTTTGATGAAAATAATTGCGGATTTTTTAATATCGTTTGTACATCCGCATATTTTGCAATGGCCCAGTGATGATGAGGTGCAATTTTACAGATAGGTGCTTCAG
Source organism: Gammaproteobacteria bacterium (assembly GCA_035478255.1). Classification (GTDB taxonomy): domain Bacteria; phylum Pseudomonadota; class Gammaproteobacteria; order DSM-16500; family DSM-16500; genus DATIJJ01. The sequence continues at coordinate 20,040 of DATIJV010000079.1, read as the reverse complement.
CACGCATTTTTTTAAAAGTAGGATAAGGGTTTTGCCGATATTCGGTTTCGCGTATATCAAGTATCATATATTCACCGATTGAGGAATATGCATGCCAAACCAGCGATGTACGGTTGTTTCGCCCAGGTTGTCATATACGTAGGATAAGTATTTCGCTAAATCTGCTGAAAATTCAGTTGCAGATTGAGTCGTCGTTTCTGCTATATCAGGAACGTGATGAAGATATTCGCCAAAATAAGTATGACAAAATTCGGTATAGTCATGAGTATATAAAATAAAATTATGCCACATATTATCTATTTCACGCATTTCTTCATGCATGACAAATTGAAATTGATAGGCTTCTTCCGCTGGATATTGCTTTTTATCCAAGTTATGCTTTTTTGCAATCCATAAATATCGAAGTACATCTTCAAATAATTCTGTAGCTGTATTTTCTTGAATGCCATGTGTGCGAATAAAACTTTTAACGACTTTTTCATGTTTATAATTTAATAAAATAGATAAATCAGGCAACATAGTATTTCTCCAGAAAATTCCGGTATACCGCTAATCAGCATACCGGAATGGTTTTAATGTGCAGCGTAGCAGCATTTAGCTTTCATCATGCCTAAAGCTATTTTTTGTCGGACAATGTGGGTGATCAAGTTAATTTTACTCATATGATTTTCTCCTATAATTATAAAAATCGAGGTCATTATAGGTAATCATGTTGCATTCGTATAATGCATATTATATATTTCCGTCATGCGTGAAATGAATATTAAATCTCTTGATCTTAATTTACTGGTTGCCCTGAAAGCCTTGCTGGATGAGCAGCACGTCACCCGTGCCGCTGATCGTATTGGCCTTAGCCAGCCTGCAATGAGTCGAGCATTGGGCAGGTTGCGCGTCATGTTTCGTGATCCTTTGCTAGTAAAAAGCGCAAAAGGTCTTTGTTTAACTCCCAAAGCTAAAGAACTCTACCGCCCGTTAAAAACTATATTAACGGATGTTGTTCAACTTGTTTCACCTACTTCATTTGAGCTTGGGGTTGTTGAAAAAGAAATTGTTATTGCCACTAGAGATTATGAGTCAACGGTCTTGATTCCTGGAATTATCAATACCATTAGCAAACAAGCGCCTCATTTATCTTTTAGAATTATTCCCTTGGTCGGTGATGACTTAAGTTTTTTAGAGAGTCAAGAGGTTGATTTTGTTATTGCTGGAAGTGATAGCCAAGCTACTACGTTATGTCGTTACACTCTGTATAAAGAAAAAATTATTTGCTTGATTTCAAAAAATAATGCTATTCGCCACGAAAAATTAACATTAAAAAAATTTCTTGAGATGAAGCATTGTCTGGCAGACATTCGCGGTGGTGATAAAAGTATTATTGATGATACTTTGCAAAAGAAAAAGTTAAAACGTAATATTATCGTACGCATTCCTCACTTTCTTACAGCGGCTAATGTAGTCGCCAATTCTGATATGATTATGACATTACCTTATCGTTTAGGCATGTTTTTATTACAGCAGGATCGTTATATTTTATTGGAGCCGCCGATTAAATTGCCGGAATTACCTATTTATTTATACTGGCATTTGCGTAATCAACACAATCCATTAAATCAATGGCTAAGAAAAATGATTCGTGAGTTTGTCAATGAAAAAAGCTCACAGGGTCAGGCCTGACAAACAGACTTAATGAAAAGCTAAAGTTTTCTATCAAGAAAAATTGCGAATACCGCGGCATGTCGGTACACTAATGTTTTTCATAGTCCTAGTACGTTATAGAACAGAGAGATAAGCATGGACGTTTTAAAGAAATTAATTCATTTATGTTTTTCTGTTGTGCTTTTATATATTCCTCATATTTGTTTCGCCTCTCCTTATCTTGGATTAGCAATTAGCCCCGGATTTGCTGATTTTAATATAGACACAGAAGTGACTAATCCCTTCACTAACACAAAAAATAATACGCATTTAGCGGGAAGTGGACTATTTGCAACTATTGTTGCAGGCTATGATATTAACTATAAAAAATGTTATTTAGCGGGTGAAGTGAGCGGGAGCGCGGGTTCGCTGACTTCGCAAACATCCAACAATGATTTTTTGAATCAAACATTTTCTTCAACAAAATATCGTATACAAAATAATTTTGATATCAGTTTGCTGCCGGGTTATAACATTTTAACATCTACTTTATTGTATGGTCGTATAGGTTATGCAAATGGAAATTTTAAAATTTCCACAACAAATAATTCGCTCATTAACACCAATCAGCAAGTAACAGGATTTCGTTATGGTTTAGGTCTTAATCAAACGTTTACTGAGCATCTTCACGGGCGGATTGAATATAGTAGAATTAATTATCAAAATACGAGTTTTATTGTGCATTCGGGAAATACAAACATATCGACAACGATCGCACCTTCTGTGAATCAAATAGCATTTGGGTTGATTTATCAATTTTAAATATAAATAAAATGAGGTCACCCATAATGAGGTTTTATCTATGTTCCCACGTGGCGAAGCAGAGGAAGATGAAAAAGTTCTAGCCGATGAGAAAATAATCATTAATTTTGACGAAGCTAGAAGATTGGCGCTTCACGGCATTCTCGACTATTTTTCTGGTGTAACTGGCGGAGTCCGTTTTGGTCTCTTTCATGGGGAAAAGGGTAAAAATAGAGCGGGGCATGTTTCAAGATATTTAATTGCTTTAGGAAACGACGAAGACTCTTTCAGTAAAAGAGCGGGTTTATTAGCACTTTTTTTAACAATTTTTACCATTACACGAACGGACGATAGCAATAACATATTTTGGAATCAATTTCGGAATCCATTCGAGAATGTGGGACGTTCTTCTCAATTGGCAAGTCTAATAGCAGACTCTTGGATTAGAGGAGAGGTCAGAGACAATCGTGGCTCTCTTATTTCTACTGTTTTCTCAGAAAATGCGCTTGCTATAGAAGCAGATAACGACGATAACCATCGTACTGAGTACACTTCTTATCGTGGACCTGGTCAAGCAGTAGTTTCGTGGTATGCTGACAATACTAAAATAGCGCGTCAATTATTAAATATGGCTTTAAACAGCCCCGCATGTGAGCACTATAAGGCTGCCATTACAAAATCAGTTTCATGGTTACGCGCTCACTTGGAAGGTAAACCCGCTCATTTTTGGGTGGCAAAATCTCTGTTACCTTGTTCTGCTATTGAAAGAACAGTTATTGAAGGAATCACAGCGGGTGTTTTTGCAACTAATGGTAGGGCTACTTTAGATAATGTACTGCATATCAGTTCTTTCTTAACTCGGAAAGATGCTGCTCGTTTGATAGTGAATAAACAGGCTTATGCACAATCGGAACAGCCTACTGCCGAAGAAAAAGCAGCAATGAAGAATGCAAGAAATAGAAAGTGGTCGCCCTTTTAATCGTTAGGCTGGTTCATTGTAAGTATTCGGTGACGGTCACTCAGTTCTTTATTTTGACCTCCTTCCCCCCTTCCCCCTTCCTCCAAGAAAAACACTTGGAGGAAGGGGGACGTTCTAATTAAGCGCATCTATATCGAAGCGTCCCCCTTCCTCTAAACGCGCTTTTCGTTTGGAGGAAGGGGATAGGGGAAGGAGGTAAAAAAAAGACGAATTTTATACTTCTCACCGAATACTTACGGTTCATTGCTTGTTTTTGTCTTGGTATTATTACCAAAAATGTTTACCTGGCTTCACGATGTTAGTAGTAAACCAGGTTAGCAATTTAGTTAACAGGTGGCGCAGTTAATTTTAAAGTGTAATTATTCGTTGGTAATTTGTATCTGTGCAGCAAGCCTATTATATAATTGTCGCGCTTCTCGCACATGATCGTTTAAAGCCCATAGATAATTATCTATGACATCAGATGCCACCATTTCTAGATTTGTGATTCCCAGAATGATAGTTAGGGCTTCTGCTTTTCTAAGAGATTTATTGAGGTTGTTTAATATTTCCAGATTAATCTGCATGATAGGTTCCTTTATGCTATTTTGAATTTGCCATTTAAAAAATGGTGGCCGGGTGTTCAAAACCGCATAAAAACGGCAGGTATATTCCTCTTGCGAGTATTGTATTAACCCACACCCGACCATTATTTATAGCATAAAAAAACCGCTATGCTATCGGGTGCGGTTATCCGTTTTATGAGTGTTTTGAGCACTACTATTGCAGAATAGTCTTAGCCAGGCTTGTGGTCAAGCCTTATAAATAATAATATTCTTTTATTAAAAAAATGCAGTTTAACATTATATCAAAAGATGCTGAATTATGAGAGTAATAGAATAAGAACCTCGGAAGTAGATAGTAGGAAAGACAAATAGAAAGAGGTGCTATAAAATGAGTAAAAACGAAAAATGTGAACGTGGTTCTACAAATGTTTTTAAGGACTTGGGTTTTAAAAATGCGGAAGAAATGCAAGCTAAAGCAGTTTTGGCATCACGTATTATTACTATAATTGAGCAAGAAAAATGGAGTCAACAAGAAGCCGCAGATAAATTAGGATTAAAACAACCAAAAATTTCTTTATTATGCCGTGGCCAATTATCAGGTTTTTCTTTGGGCAAACTAATTAGTCTTTTAAATAAATTGAATCAAGATATAGAGATAATTATTAAGAAAAGATCAATATCAAAAAATAAAAAATACAATATTGGGCATGTGCAAGTGCTTTATCATGGTTGATATTAATTTGGAAGAAAGGGTCAGAAAAAATGGGGTCAGGCTGCCTGACCCTGTTTTAAAAGTGCGGGTGGTGCGCACCCCGCTATTGATGCGGTATCAATTCAACATTACTCAACTTCGATATTAAGGCTTTGTGAAGCCGGTATGCTGCATTCATCGCCAGCGTTTTGCAAGGTACATTGTTGGTAACCATCAAGCAGGAATGAATATTTACCAGCGCCTTCCTGAGCAGAATAAACGGTTAACTTGTGTTGGTTGGCAACATCATGTATGAAAACTGTCATTTTTGGTTTTATTCTTTTTGTTACCGGATCAATATTTATTAAATCAAATGTAAAATTAGGGTTTTTTCCCAGGTCAGCATTCATGTCTACTCCAGTCCAAGAAGAAGATGATATTGAAGCAGTAAACATTGCAATGCCAGTTGGATCTTGATAATGCACCAGAATTTGTTCATTTGTGTCTGTATGTTTTTTTGCATATCGAATGTTGAAAACAGTCGCTTGCGCGAATGCTGTACTTGATAGTAATAATACTATGAAGGTTAAAAATATTTTTTTCATAATTTTCCTCTATAAAATGTAGATTTTTGACTCTAAGCCGCTTTTTGTTACGCGATACAAGGTGGTCTAGAGTATAGTAAAATTTTACACTAATCAACTTTATTGGTTTATTATTTGCTCTTTCTGATGCAATTCTTTTGCAAGTAGATTGATTTTTATGGGCTAATTTTTCAGCATTTTATTATTCAATGCGGCAATTTTTAAAAGAAGCAGCTCTAAATTGCAGCAAATAATAAAAGGCGAAAGGCGCTGTATTTTTGGATAATATTTTTGAGTTAAAAAAGCTGTTGTAGAATTTGTAATTCGGACGATTTTGACCTTGCTTTATATCTTACAATGAAAGAAACCCGCATGACAAATTATTGATTCTCTCAGCTTCGCGAATGCCCGACAAATAAGCTCCATGAGTAGTCGATGGATATGTTGAGCAAGTGGCTTCTCCGGCAAAAAATAATTTATCATAAATGGGTTCAGCGATTATTTCATAATCCATGCATGTTGATCCTGTTTTTAAGTAAGAATAAGAGCCATAGCTAAACGGATCTTGCGACCATCGCGTTATGATAAAAGAATCAGGATCGGGGAGGGCGGTGTTAAAATGGTTTTGAAAATTTTTCATTATTTTTGTGATTAATTCTTCGTCTGAAAAGCTTTCTAATTGAAGAGCGGTTTGGCCTCCGCTGTAACCTACAAGAACAGGTTGTGATATGAAATGGCCTAAATTAAAAAAAACACTTGTCGATAATTTATCAAATTGAGTGAAAAACAAAGCGTGGGATTCTTCAGCCCAAAACATTTTAGGAAATTTCATTGCAGTAATGTTAAATAATCCCATTCCAAGAGACTGAATGGCTTTTAGTTTATTTTCCGGTAAAGAAGGATTAAATTTTACGATATTTTTTTGTAACACGCCAAGAGGTAATGTGATAACAACGTAATCAGCAATATATGTTGAGTGATGAGTAACTATTTCAACATTTTTTTCGAGAAGATTAATTTCTTTCACTGTTGTATTTAAATCAATTCGACATTTTTTCGCCAGTCCTTCTACGATTGGCTGATAACTTGTTGTCAAAAAGCAATTTTTGCCCGGCCACATTGCTGCATCACCATAGACGCGTGCAGAAAGACTCGCAGTACTCGCTCCTTCGTAGCCTTCAATGCCTTTCAATTTATTATCAAAAAGAGTTTTTTCCAGAGTCGAAAATTTTTCTGATTCTATAACGCTATTAAGCGCTGTAGATAATGAAATATCAGAAGTGGAATGATAAGCTGATTTTTTCGCATCTTTTAAGTATTTATCGAATTGCGATTTAAATTTTTCTACAACATTATTGGGAATAGGCAATCCATTTTTATCGAATATAGAGAATTGACTGGAATCAATAGGTGCCATTTTCGCATTAAATTGTTTAGCGAGTTCCGTCATCGGATTATTTTCATCGCCATGAATCCATCCAGCACCTTTTCCAAAAGGAATGCCTAATGAATGATCGGTCTCAATACGTCCTCCCGCACGATTTCTGGCTTCGAGAATTCGGGCATCAAATCCAAGTTCGCTAAGCTTGCTGCAAGCAGCAAGTCCTGCAATTCCCGCTCCGATGATAATAACTTTTTTCCCTGTTTTTTTTATCATATGTTTTCTACATTGCTTCTACATGAATTTTTCGATTTTTAAGGCGGGCTAGTGCCTTATCAACATTTTATTTGTTATTACCAAGTGTCCCATGAGTGCCCTAAAATATTATATTAAAGTCTTGGTATGGTACTATTTTATGGTACCATACTGCAATGAATAAAAAGCACCAGAAAACATTCCAGCAAATCTTCCGGCAGCCCGTTCAGGCGGGTATTGTCTGGAAAGATATTGAGGCCGCCATGCTCAAGGCATCAGGTGCTGAGATATCCGAGGGCAATGGTTCGCGCGGGTGAGGGTTGCTTTGAATGGCGTGCGTGCGGTTTTCCATCGTCCTCATCCTCAGAAGGAAACGGACAAGGGCGCTGTTGTTTCAATGCGGCGATTTTTAAAAGAGGCGGGTATCAAATGTTAATTTATAAAGGCTATATCGGACATGTTGAGTTTGATGATGAGGCTGATATCTTTCACGGTGAGGTGATCAATACCCGTGATGTTATCACTTTTCAGGGAGCGACTGTTGCTAAAATCAAAAAGGCTTTTCATGAATCGGTGAATGATTATTTAGCTTTCTGCAAAGAACGAAATGAAGAACCGGAAAAACCTTTTTCCGGTAAATTTAATTTGCGAATTGATCCTGAATTGCATAGACAAGTTTTTATTGCCGCAAAACAGCGTAAAGTTAGTTTGAATCAGTGGATAGCTGAGGCAATTAAACATCATATTCAGGAATGATTTTATCTTTACAAAAAATCAGTGTCAGTTTAGTTCCGACACCGATTTTTGTGATTAGCCTCATTAGCCTCGAGCTAACGGTACTTGAATATCGGTCGGATAATCATACGCTGCTCCATCCGCCATATCGACACCTGCGCCGATTATTCCGCCAAATAGAATGTTACCGAATGCCATTCCCTTGGTAGCAGAAGCAACTTTTTTTGTTCCTTCTTTATAGCCTTTTTTGTCACAGTTTATTTGCAGATCATGATAGCTGCGTTCTACTGTTACGCTTGACGGAGTGCTCGGTACGTACCATTTGCCTTTGTTATTTTCCAAAGAACAGGTAGCGCCCTGAACAGGGGCCGTGGAAACAGAAACAGACTGGTTTTTTCCATTAACGATTGATGCACATCCTGTTGCCATCATTAATAATGCCATGACAGGCAAAAGTGATAATTTTTTCATTTGGGAGCAATCCTCGATTGATATTAAAAAACGCTGAATAATAGCAGTTGGTTATTTTAAGGGCAAGCACTATTCGATCGTGTGGGTCGATAAGACTAAATTATGCTCAATCTGGTGCTGCATAATTGGTGTCAGGCCTGACAAACAGACTTTCGGAAGTCAAATTGTCAGGTCTGATACCAAAAACTATAAGTAGGACAAGGAAAAGCAACATGCGCTCGAGAGTTGGGGTGAAAGACTTAAAGAGATTTTTACGCAATCAGTTGATCAGTCTAATGTTGTTTCATTAAAAAAGGTTGTTTAAAAAAGTGTTTTGGATACTATTTCAAAATGTAACTTTATAGGTTACAATATAGGGAGCGCAATGATAAAAAATATCGTACATAAAGGGTTGAAACGTTTTTTTACTCAAGATGACAAGAGTCTTTTAAATGCCAAGGATTGCCAGCGAATTAGCCGTATTTTGGATCGGCTTGATGCTGCTGTAGATGTAATGGATATGAATTTACCGGGATATAACTTGCATAAGTTAACGGGAAATATGAAAGGTCTTTGGAGTGTAAAAGTTTCAGTTAATTGGCGGATCACATTTCGTTTTGAAAATGGTGACGCGCATGATGTCAATTTAGAGGATTACCACTGATGAGTTCATTAAGAGCAAAGAGCCGCAAACCCACACACCCTGGCGAGACATTGCGTGAAGATGTTTTACCCGCTTTAGGTCTGACTCAAGGTGAGCTTGCAAAACATTTGCGTGTATCACGGCGTACTATTTCAGAAATTCTTCATGAGCGTAGGCCGTTGACTCCCGATATGGCATTGAGATTAGCCCATTTTCTTGGAACAACACCAGAAAGCTGGCTCAATATGCAGCAAGCATTAGACCTATGGGAACTAGAAAAAAAATATGCCTCTGTATATAAGGCAGTTGAGAGGGCGGCTTCTCAGGTAGATGCGCGTTGATTACGACTACTCAAATATAATCCCTAAAAATATTATTCAAAACGCTCCGCCAAACTGCGTGTCATGCTCGTTTTAAGCATAATTGGTGTCAGGCCTGACAAACAGACTTTCGGAAGTCAGATTGTCAGGTCTGACACCAAAAACTTACGGGAAGTTATTGAAAACACAGAGCCTTTAAACAATGTCCTTGAATTAAAGAGAGTTATGTAGGAAACTTGCAATTCGGACGATTTTGACCGATAATTAGAAAGGAAGAGTTTTATGAAAGGTTCAGAATTTTTAAAAAAAATTAAGAGCTTAGGAAAAGAAAAGAGTATTAAAGTTGAGCTTATAGAGGCACGGGGAAAAGGAAGTCATTCTACACTTATGTATGGCGATCGATTTACTATTATCCGTAATCTAAAGGATGAGCTTAAAACAGGAACTTATAATGCGATGTTAAAGCAACTTGGCATTGATAAAAAAGAATTGGGGTGAATATTATGACTAATCAGTTTAGCTATCCAGTTAAGTTGACGAAACAAAAAGAAGGCGGATATTTGGTGCAATTTCCTGATTTGCCAGAGGCTATCACTCAAGGCGATGATATTGAAGATGCATTGAATCAAGCAGAAGATTGCCTTGAAGAAGCGATTGCTTATCGTATTATCAGTAAGCTTGATGTTCCAGTTCCAAGTCAGAAAAAAAAGAACAAATATGTTTCTTTATCTACTACATTTGCTGCGAAATTAGCTTTATATCAGGCAATGAAAGAAATTGAAATGACTAATATATTACTGGCCAAAAAATTAAATTGCGACGAAAAAGAAGTGCGCAGATTGCTCGACCCGCATTATCGTTCAAAATTGCCGCGTATTGAGCAAGCATTAAATAAATTAGGTAAAAAACTGCAAGTGCAAGTTGTTTCTTTCTAGCAAAAACTTTTTTAAAGTACAGGGATCGTATGATTGCATAATTGGTGTCAGGCCTGACACCAAAAACTAAAAACTAAAATGACACCAAAAACTTGACACCCAAAACTCATTTGCAATTATCCGTTGGTTTTTTAATGATTATTCGGTGATTTTTTAGATAGGTTATCAATTTTAATTTCTAGAGCTATCACCCTATCTCTTAATGACTCTAAACTTTCATTATTTTTATTTAATAAAAAGTAACACGCTCCAATAGCTGAGCCGCCAATTGCAAGAATTAGAGGAATTATTATTCCTAATGTCCAATGAAATGAAGCATGAGTAACCCGCAATTCAATTTTATCATAACAATTTCTTATTTTTGCTTCGAAGTCTTCTCTTAATTTATCGGTTCGGTTAAGTGTAAATTGTTCTGGTTCCATTGTCATTGCGCGCCAGCCTCCAAATGTTTCCCTTTAGGCTGTTAATCAATTTTTTGGAAAAACTCCGTAATTTTTGTATCTGCTAGCGAATATTTTAAGCCAATCGACCCATTTTGAAATGAAATTGCAAATTGAGTTTTATCATTATCAATTAATTTTCTCTCAACTCCGATAATAGTATTCAGTGGAAAACTGTTAGATTCAATTTCATTTTTATTGGGATCAATATCAATTTTAATTAATCTCAAATTTGTAAGAACATAAGTAATAATACCTCGGCGTTGATTGTCTAAATTTATATTTAAAACAAGATGAGCTATAGGTTTATCACCATTAATAGTTGTTCTAATAAAATCAGTTAGCTGTGGTATCTTTGGTTGATCAAATTTTGGATTATCTAATTTTGAAATATCTTCAATAATGGAGTGAATTTCTTTTTGTTTGTCAGATTGATCAAGTGAAGACATAAGATTAATTTTCCTAATTTTTGCTGCATTATGCATTATATAATAAGCTGAAAAGGATGTGTAAAATTTTACTATTTTATCTAAGGTTATCAAGAAATATTGACAGCTTAAGTGGGGTGTAAATTTGGCTCCCCGGACTGGACTCGAACCAGTGACCCATTGATTAACAGTCAATTGCTCTACCGACTGAGCTACCGGGGAACGTCATTAAGAGAGACCTGCATACTAATATTGGATTCCAGTTCCGTCAATATTATTTTAATAAATTTTCAATCGCTGTTCGCATTCGCTGCATCGCGTCTTTGATCTTTTCCATGCTGGTTGCGTAAGATATTCGTAAATACCCCGGCGCGCCAAAGGCCGACCCTGGAACTAGCGCAATTCCTGCTTCATTTAAAAGATATTCTGCTACATCAATGTCATTATTGATTCCTGAAGATTTTTCAATAACGCCTTCAATCGAAGGAAAGCTATAGAAAGTTCCATCGCCCGCTTGAACTTTAACCCCAGGCATTTTTTGTAATTCAGCCACAATGTAATCATGCCGTTCTTTATAGGCGCGTGTCATTGTAGTGATGCAAGATTGATCGCCATCCAGCGCTGCTTGTGCTGCTGCCTGAGATATGCTGGCGGGATTTGAAGTACTTTGTGACTGGATTTTTTTCATCGCAGCAATCAATTTGGCAGGGCCTGCAGCATAACCAATTCGCCAACCAGTCATCGCATAAGCTTTCGATACACCATTGACCACAACACAGCGTTCATACAATTCAGGACACACCATTAAAATATTGACAAAAGAAGCAGGATTCCAAAGCGTATGCTCATAAATATCATCCGTCACCACCATCACATGGGGATACTTTAACAAGACTTTTCCTAACGCTTTTAATTCATCAGCTGTGTAAGCCACACCCGTCGGATTCGAAGGACTATTAAAAATTACCAGGCGTGTTTGGGGAGTCATGGCTGTTTCTAGCTGGGCGGGAGTAATCTTAAAATTCTGCTGCAAATCAGCTTTAATGATAACGGGTACAGCATCCATTAATTTAACCATGTCTGGATAAGAAACCCAGAATGGCGCTGGAATGATGACTTCATCACCCTCGTTTAACAGTGCGGCAAATAAGTTATAAAGACTATGCTTCGCTCCGCAGGATACCAGAATTTGCGCGGGCTCATATTTTAATTGATTATCTCGCTCAAATTTATTGATGATTGCTTTCTTCAATCCGGCTGTTCCATCCACCGCTGTGTATTTTGTCATGCCATTACGAATGGCTTTGATTGCCGCTTCTTTAATGAAATCAGGGGTATCAAAGTCAGGCTCACCTACGCTTAAACTAATAATATTTTTGCCCGCTGTCATTAGCTCATCAGCACGAGCCGATACAGCCAGAGTGGGAGAAGGTTTTATTCGTTGTACCCGAGCAGCAAGTTCTTTAATCATAATAGTTATAAATTCCATACCTCTCTCTAGAGAGGTATATTATATTTTATCCATGTTTATTTGCAAAGGGCGGCGATTTATTTATAATGAGCTCCTCATGGATCAACAACCTTTCAAAATACATAGCCCATTTAACCCCGCAGGTGATCAGCCCGCAGCGATTAAAACCCTGATAACAGGCTTAAAACAAGGCTTAAGCCATCAAACATTACTGGGCGTCACGGGTTCAGGCAAGACATTCACCATGGCGAATGTCATTGAAGCGGTTCAAAGACCCACCATTATTTTAGCGCCAAACAAAACTCTTGCGGCACAATTATACGGCGAGATGCAGGAATTTTTTCCTAAAAATGCCGTAGAATATTTTGTTTCTTATTACGATTACTATCAACCTGAAGCATATGTTCCTTCTTCCGACACTTACATCGCAAAAGACGCATCGATCAACGAGCATATTGAACAAATGCGTTTATCTGCGACAAAAGCTTTATTAGAAAGACGTGATGCGATAATCGTTGCAACTGTTTCAGCAATTTATGGCTTGGGCGATCCGCGCATGTATTTGAGCATGGTCTTGCATCTCGATCGAGGCGACAGAATTGATCATCGACAATTGTTACGCCGATTAGCCGAACTGCAATATACTCGAAATGAAATCGATTTATATCGCGCAACATATCGAGTACGCGGTGATGTGATTGATGTTTATCCTGCAGAATCAGAAAAAGAAGCCGTACGAATTGAATTGTTGGGCGATGAAATTGAAAGCCTCGCTTTTTTTGATCCATTGACTGGGGAAATATTACGGCGTGTTCCGCGTTTGACAATTTATCCTAAATCACATTATGTTACGCCGCGTGAACGAGTCGTGGAAGCAATCGATCAAATTAAAATTGAATTAAAAACCCGTCTTGAAGAATTGCGCAGCTTAAATAAATTAGTCGAAGCGCAACGTTTAGAGCAACGTACATTATACGATCTCGAATTAATGAATGAATTGGGCTACTGCTCAGGCATTGAAAATTATTCACGCTATTTATCGGGTAGACAAGCAGGCGAACCGCCGCCTACATTATTTGATTATTTACCAGAGAATTCATTGTTAATTGTCGATGAATCTCATGTAACAGTGCCGCAATTACGCGGCATGTATCGCGGAGACCGTTCGCGTAAAGAAACTCTCGTTGAATATGGATTTCGCCTTCCTTCTGCGTTAGATAATCGCCCTTTGCGTTTTGATGAATTTGAGCAGCGTTCACCACAAACCATTTTTGTATCGGCAACGCCTTCGGTTTATGAAAAAGAATATTCAAGTGCTATTGCCGAACAATTTGTGCGTCCCACAGGATTGCTCGATCCAGAAGTGGAAGTGCGCCCTGCAAAAACACAGGTCGATGATTTGCTCTCTGAAATTAACAAGCGCGTCGCAGTCAATGAACGTGTTTTAGTGACAACATTAACCAAACGCCTGGCAGAAGATTTGAGTGAATATCTGGAAGAGCACGGTGTACGTGTGCGATACTTGCATTCCGATATTGATACGGTTGAGCGTGTTGAAATTATTCGGGAATTACGTCTCGGCGTTTTTGATGTATTGGTTGGAATTAATTTGCTGCGTGAAGGATTGGACATGCCGGAAGTTTCTTTGGTCGGAATTCTTGATGCAGATAAAGAAGGATTTTTACGTTCTGAAACTTCACTGATTCAAACCATTGGCCGAGTTGCACGCCACTTTAATGGTAAAGCAATTTTGTACGGTGATTCTGTAACAGAATCGATGAAAAAAGCTATACAGGAAACACAGCGGCGCCGCGCAAAACAGCATAAATATAATGTAGAAAATAATATTACGCCGCGCGGTGTGCAAAAAGCGATTAAAAATATTATGGAAGGTGCCTATGCGTCGAATTCCGTACGCGGTAAACTTTATTCAAAAATAGCCGATAAAAAAACGGAATATCTAGCGATGCCAATGGAAAAACGACAAGCTAAAATTATAGAGCTTGAGAAAAAAATGTATGAGCATGCGCATAATCTGGAATTTGAAGAAGCGGCGCGGGTGAGAGATTTTATTAAAGAAATTGAAAAAAATAATATGGGATTTTAGGGAATGCAGCTATCACATACACACAAACAAAATATTTTATTAATTATTTTTTTGGGAGTACTTTCATTCTCCCTGTTTTCGCCGATTGCTTCAAATGACTATATACCCAAGTCATCTGATTTTACTAACCATATCGTCAATATTATTGAAAGTAAAAAAGCACTAGAGGAAGGACAATTCCCTGTGCGTGTGGCGCCATCCTTATATCAAGGCTGGCGTTATCCTTATTATCAATTTTATGCGCCTTTGGCATATACTTTCACCGGCGCAGTTTACAAATGGTTGACACCAGATAATCCTTTTTTAGCGTATAAAGTGACATTATGGTTTTTTCTAATTGTGGGCGGCTGGTATATTTTTCGATTAACTAAAGAATTGATTTATTCAGAAAGTATTGCTTTATTAACTTCTGTTGTTTTTCTCCTTTCGCCTTATCTTTTGCTTAATATGATGACACGCGGTGATTTAACTGAATCGATTGCATCGTGCGTTGTACCTGCTGTGCTTTATTATAATATTCGATTTCAACGCTGGCCTTCGATTCATTTATTTTTTTGCATGGCATTGGCCTGGTTTGTACTGGCAACAACACATATTCTTGCCTTTCTCACTTCTGTGTTATTTATCGGATTGTTTTTGACGTGTTACAACATTCAGGAATTTATTCCGCTAAAAAGATTATTACTCGCAGGCCTCGCATTTGTGTTTAGTATTTTACTGGCGCTCTGGTATTTTGTGCCTGCTGTCATGCTGGAACCCTATCTTTATGCGCATTATATGTTGAGTAATCCATACTATTATCGTTGGTTAAATCCTTTAGCAACATTGTTGTCTGTATCTCCTGTCAGTCCCATACCTTTACCTGGCAATGGACAATTGCTTTTTCCCTTTTATGTCAGCATAGGATGGCCAGTTTTAATTTCTGCAGGCTATATTTTATATAAAAAAATAGCGGATCCTGAAACGAAAATTCCTCCTGCGATTACGATTTTTTTATGTTTATTTTTTTTAGCGGTTTTTCTTGTCTGGTCTCCTGTTAATTTTTGGCAATTTCTTCCTGTGTTTTGTAAATCGATACAATTTGGTTTTAGATTTATGCTTCAAATCATGTGGATAGGCGCTTTACTTTTTGCGTGGATGGTTTCGGCATTATTTAAAAACAAGATAGATACGCGGCACATTGTAATTGGAATTTTACTGATCGGTATTGCAAATGGAGCCTGGCTGCAGACAAATCAAAGCAGCCAATATTCTGTGAAAGAAATCATCCAGGCTCCAAGAATAGCTGAACGGAGCGCTTTGCTTTTTGTGGTCAGACCTGATTTTTTAAAAACAAGCGAAGCTTATCTGCCTGTTGAAAAAACGCAGACTCTCTGTCATCAGGAAAAAACAGTCACGCATTGTGAATTTGAAATAACAAAACAACAGACGCTTCAACTTCCTGTATTATTTTACCCAGGAATGTTGGATATGAAAATGAATGGCCAACCCATTTCTTACAAGCCGATTCCCTCAATGAAATCAGACACGCCGCATTCTATTTTCCAGATTTATCCTATGCTGGCGAGCATAGAATTATCGCCGGGCCATTACACTATCACTTCTCAATTTATTGGGGTACGCTGGGCAAATGTTTTATCGATAGGTTGTTGGATGATTATGTTGTTGTGGGGGATTTATTCATTGTTGAGATATCTTTGCAGCTTCTTAAAAGCTTCACCGCGCGGATGAAGCGTATCTCTTAATTGCCGCGAAATTTCTGCGTGTGTTTGGGAAAGACCTTCTGCTATAAAAATAGGTCCATAACCGCTGCTATCATTTCCTCGCGGCGGAAACGTTAGTGTGCCAGCCAGCTCACCCGTAAATGCTGCTTCCATACCATCAGGTAAACAAAATGCAAGAGTACAAACCCATTTTGCAGAAAAATCCGTGGCTTTTTTCGCTTTCAATTTATTTTCAATGCGAGCCATGGCAATTTTATAATCTTTTTCAGGCCCGCCCCATCGCGCAGAATGAATGCCGGGTTCTCCATCCAAAGCCAATACAACCAATCCCGAGTCATCAGCAATAGAAGGATACCCAGTTGCCTCAGTTGCGGCACGAGCTTTAAGGAGAGCATTTTCTGTAAAAGTTGACCCTGTTTCTTTTGGCTCATTTAAACCTAATTCAAGTGCATTTTTTATTTTGAAAGGAAGCCCATGAAGCAGTGCGTAAAATTCTGAAATTTTACCTTTGTTATGACTTGCGATAATGAGAGTATCGGTTTTTTTAAGTTTCATTTCATCTCCATCTTGCACAGAGGATAAGGGGGTGATATCTTTCACCGTCCACAGGCACGTAGCTCAGTGGTAGAGCACCACCTTGACATGGTGGTGGTCGTTGGTTCGATCCCAATCGTGCCTACCAGATGAAATGACAACAGAGCAAAATACCCATGCTTAGCATAACACTACCGGATGGAAGCCAAAAACAATTTGAAAAGGCTGTGACTGTCGCAGAAGTCGCAGCCAGCATTGGTGCAGGATTGGCAAAAGCGGCGATTGCTGGAAAAATCGATGGCAAATTAGTCGATACATCTTATTTAATTGATAAAAATGCTGCGATTTCTGTCGTAACAGAAAAAGACTCTGCTGCGCTAGAAGTGATTCGTCACTCTACCGCGCATTTATTGGCACAAGCGGTTAAATCATTATTTCCGACAGCGCAAGTGACGATTGGTCCTGTTATTGAGGATGGTTTTTATTATGATTTTGCGTTTGGCCGCGCATTTACTCCCGAAGACTTGGCTCGCATAGAAGAAAAGATGCATGAATTGGCGAAGCAGGATTTGACTGTGACGCGTACTGTGATTTCACGTGATGAAGCGATCAAATTTTTTCGTGGAATAGGCGAAGAATATAAAGCAAAAATTATTGAAGCGATTCCGGCGGATGAAACCTTAACACTTTATCAACAAGGTGATTTTGTTGACTTATGCCGCGGCCCGCATGTCCCGAGTACGGGAAAACTCAAAGCCTTTAAATTAACCAAAGTTGCAGGTGCTTATTGGCGAGGTGACTCCAATAATGAAATGCTGCAACGAATTTACGGTACTGCCTGGACTGATAAAAAATCTCTGGATGAATATTTACACCGTATCGAAGAAGCTGAAAAACGCGACCATCGTAAGTTAGGCCGGGCGCTGGATTTATTTCATTTTCAGGAAGAAGCACCCGGCATGGTTTTTTGGCACCCCAATGGCTGGGCTATTTACAAACAGATTAAAGATTATATTAGCCAGCGCATTTCAGATGACGGTTATCAAGAAGTTGTAACGCCGCAATTGGTAGATTTAGAATTGTGGAAAAAATCCGGGCATTGGGGCATGTTCAGTGAAGAAATGTTTACGGTTGAGGCTGATGACAGAAAATATGCCTTAAAACCAATGAGTTGCCCGTGCCATGTTCAATTTTTAAACAAGGATTGCGCAGTTATCGTGATTTACCGTTACGTCTCGCTGAGTTTGGCTGTTGTCATCGTAATGAATTGTCTGGGGCAATGCACGGTCTGATGCGGGTCCGGCAAATGGTCCAAGATGATGCCCATATTTTTTGTACGGATGAGCAATTGCAAAACGAGTCCGCGCGTTTTATCAAGCTTATTCTCGATATTTACCGTGATTTTGGCTTTAATGAGATTCTGGTCAGGCTTGCGACCCGGCCGGATAAACGTATTGGTTCGGATGAAATGTGGGATGCGGCAGAAGAGGCACTTGCTGCGGCTTTAAAACAGGCTGGGCTGGCTTATGAAATCAAGTCTGGCGAGGCAGCTTTTTATGGGCCCAAAATAGAGTTTCATTTAAGAGATTCTATCGGGCGTACCTGGCAATGTGGTACACTGCAGGTCGATTACAATCAGCCTGATCGTTTGGACGCTTATTACATTGCAGAAGATAGCAGTAAAAAGATTCCTGTGATGTTACACCGGGCGATTTTAGGATCTCTTGAGCGATTTATCGGAATTTTAATTGAAAACTATGCGGGCAAAATGCCGGTTTGGCTGGCTCCGATTCAGGCTGTTGTTCTGAATATTACAGACCGGGCAGCTGATTTTAGCGAAGAAATTGTGAAATTCTTAAAAAAACATGGGATTCGAGTGAAATCGGACTTGAGAAATGAGAAGATCGGCTTTAAAATCCGCGAACACACATTGCAGTGTATTCCCTATCTATTGGTAGTAGGAGACCGTGAGGTTGAAACACGTACTGTTTCGGTCAGGACTCAACAGGGGGAAGACCTGGGTAGTATGCCATTAGACCAGTTGCTGAGTTTAATGGTAAAAGCAGTAGCCCAGCGGAGTAAAACATTAGGAGGAAATGAGAATTAGCGCAGATAAGAAGCCTCGGATTAATGAGGAAATTAGGGTCCCAGAAGTCCGATTAATTGATGCTGATGGTAATCAATTAGGTGTCGTTTCATCTCGGGAAGCGCGGCGAATTAGCGAAGAAGCTGGACTAGATTTAGTAGAAATATCGCCTGATGCCAAACCGCCCGTATGCCGAGTGATGAATTTTGGTAAATTTACTTATCAACAAAGTAAGCGGAAAGCAGCTGCGAAGAAAAAACAAAAACAGGTCCATCTTAAGGAAGTTAAATTCCGGCCGGCAACAGAGGAAGCGGATTACCAGGTTAAGTTACGTAACATTATTCGTTTCTTGTCTAGCGGTGATAAGGCTAAAGTCACGATCAGATTTCGTGGACGTGAAATGATGCACCAGGAGCTAGGTATGCAGCTTATGGAACGCATTATTGTAGGTGTGGCTGATCATGGCATTGTTGAGCAGCGTGCCAAGCTTGAAGGCCGCCAGATGGTCATGGTGATAGGGCCAAAGAAAGGGTAATTGTCTAATTTTGTTTTATAAAGTGGAGTAATCAATGCCAAAGTTAAAAACTAACCGCGGTGCAGCAAAACGTTTTCGAGCGACAGCGAATGGCTATAAATGCCGCCGCACCAATCGAAGCCATATTTTGACCAAAAAAAGCACGAAACGTAAGCGCCATTTACGTACAACGGGTCGAATTGGTGCATCTGACAAGCGTTCAATAGCGCGCATGTTGCTGGATCAATAGAAAATGGGCAAAGGCATGCTTTTCGCCGTGCCCAGCAATAAATTGATAAAAGAAAGATTTTACTAGGAGGATGTGTAGAGTATGTCAAGAGTCAAAAGAGGCGTAACAGCGCGCGCCCGCCACAAAAAAACACTGGCTAAAGCGAAAGGTTATTATGGTGCACGCAGCCGCGTCTATCGGGTTGCAAAACAGGCGGTCATAAAAGCGGCACAATATGCTTATCGTGATCGTCGTCAGAAAAAACGTGATTTTAGATCACTCTGGATTGTACGAATTAATGCGGCAGCACGTGAACACGGGTTGTCTTATAGTGTTTTTATGAATGCCATGAAAAAATTAGCCATTCAAATCGATCGCAAGGTATTGGCTGATATCGCGGTGCATGATCGGACAGCATTTGCTTCTCTGGCAGAGCAAGCTAAAAAAGCTTTAGCTGTATAAAGTATTTTTTTCTATCTTCTTCCCCTTTCCCCTTCTGGAAGGCGTTGTTGAATAAATCACCGGGTGGTGGGCACGGCGGTGAAGCGGCCGT
>DATIJV010000078.1:0-8651 GCA_035478255.1 Gammaproteobacteria bacterium | reverse complement strand
TTTTCGGCGAAGCAATCCAGGTTTTTAAAAGCCTGGATTGCTTCGCCGAAAAGCCCGGCTCGCAATGACGGCTCATTTGCAGTGCTAATTTCGCGCCAGCGACTAATTAACTTTCGCTTAACTTAATGGCAGTGCCCCTTTCCCCTTCCTCTAAACGCGCTTTTCGTTTAGAGGAAGGGGAAATATATTGCTTTCGCAAAAAATCCTCTAAAAAATCACGATCACGAATCAATTTACATTCGCCCTGATCAATCAAAACTTCAGCCGGATGTCCATGCCCCAGAAACAAAACCGGAGATGCGCTAGGACCATAAGCACCGGATGCCATAATCGCAATAAAATCTCCCGGACTCGCTTCGGATAATTCTACATCCTGGCCCATCGTATCAGCGGGTGTACAAAGAGGGCCTGTTATGTGATATTTATTTTTTCTATGTGATGGATTTTTTGTGACAAGCCGCAAAGGAAAATTTCGTTTTAACATCGATCCATATCCCGCCGCGGTAAGATGACAATTCATTCCACCATCAGTAATGAGAAACTGTCTCCCGCGTGATTCTTTTATACAATCAATCCGACTCATGAATACGCCCGCATTGGCAACCAGATAACGCCCGCTTTCTAAAATAATTCGCGTATTTTTATGTGAATTTTTATATGAAAAAATCGTAGGTATCAGTAATTTTTTTAATTTCTCTGTATTAAAATGATTTTCATTTTTAAAATAAGGCACACCAATTCCACCGCCAATATCAATTAAATCAAACGCCTGGTTCCATGCCGCAGATAATTCATCGGCTAATGCAAAAATATTTTTTGTGTTTTCAGCCAGGGTTTCTGCATTTAGAATTCTTGTGCCATTAAAAACATGTATTCCTCTTATATTGACGTGAGACTGATTAAGAAAGAAGTTTTTATTTTTAAAAAGTTCTTCCTGATCAATGCCAAATTGCGAGGGGATACCTCCCATTTTTAAAGAGGCATCCCTTACCGTAAAGGCCGGATTGGCCCGGATCGC
Source organism: Gammaproteobacteria bacterium (assembly GCA_035478255.1). Taxonomy (GTDB): domain Bacteria; phylum Pseudomonadota; class Gammaproteobacteria; order DSM-16500; family DSM-16500; genus DATIJJ01. The sequence goes on along the minus strand of DATIJV010000078.1, from coordinate 7,633 downwards.
AACATTAGCAACTTCACTCCTCGTTTTTGCTAATTCATTTATCAGCAATAACTCTTCTTTTGATTCGCAGACAATCGCGTAAATTCTATTTTCCAAAGCACGAATGATTTCTTCTTTCTTTTTTGCCGGGCCAACAAAAATAATATTTTGAGGTGCGTAGCCCGCAAGCAAGGCAGTTTCCAGTTCCACACCAGAACAGACTTCTGCCCCTGCGCCCAATTGATTTAATAATGCTGAAACAGACAAATTGGGATTGGCTTTCAGCGAATAAAAAATATCAATTTCTTCTGCGAAACTATTGTTTAAATTTAGATAATGTTTTTCAATAGTTTCACGATCATACACATATAATGGTGTACCAAAATTTTTCGCAGCTTGCATAAGAAGCGAATCAGAAATTTCCATATCAACCCTCGTTTTTTTAAAATGAAAATTGAAATAACGCATAAGCAGATATTTTGAAAGGGATTTGGGATGTGTTTCAAAGAAGTGTGTTGCGAACAATAACGATGTTTTAAATGATTGTCAACAGGGAGAATGATTTTTTTTCTAAAATTTTATTGACGCCGGAGAACACTCGATTATCATATATATGATATGAAAAAGCATTCCTCTACACAACCCATCGGGATTTTTGATAGCGGCATCGGCGGCCTGACTGTCGCGAGCGCGATTGTCAAACATATGCCTCATGAAAATATCATTTATTTCGGTGATACCGCGCACTTACCGTATGGCGATAAATCTTCCGCCACCATTCAGGCTTATTCAGTCAAAATCGCGCATATGTTATTGCAGCAACAATGCAAAATGATTTTAATTGCCTGCAATTCTGCATCAACCGCCGCTTATGAATTAATTAAAGAATATGCAGCGAACCAGGCCATTGTGATGAATGTCGTTGATCCTGTCGTCTCGTTTCTTCGTGATCATTACAGCCATAAAAAAATTGGATTGATCGGCACACGCCAAACCGTATATTCTAACGTCTACAAGAAAAAAATTGATCATCTGGACCGCGGTATTCATTTGACTTCGCGCGCGACAAATTTATTAGCTTCAGCGATTGAAGAATTTGGAAGCAATGGCGTAACAGACAGTCTGGTAGAAGAATATCTTTCGCACGCGTCACTGCAAGATATCGATGCATTATTACTGGCTTGTACGCATTATCCGGTTGTTAAAAATAAAATTGCTGCTTTTTTCCAGCATAAAATTGAAATTATTGATCCATCTGAAACAGTAGCAAAAGCCGTTAAAAACAGGTTGGAAGAAGAAAATTTACTGAACAGCGGCAGTAAAGGGTTAAAACAATTTTATGTATCGGATTATACCGATTCATTTGCTGCAGGCACAAAAATATTTTTTCAGGAAGATATTAATTTAGAACATTATCCGTTATGGGAGTGATATGAACTACCGCCACACTTATCATGCAGGAAATATTGGCGATGTTTTAAAACACATTGTGCTCATTGCTTTAATTCAATCCCTGAAACGCAAGGAAACACCTTTTTGTTATCTGGAAACTCACGCAGGAATTGGTTCTTACGATTTACTGGCCGATACAACACAAAAAAGCCGAGAATTTGAAAATGGCATTCAAAAAATTTTTAACACAGAACATTCGCCGGATTTAATACAGGATTATATAACGTGCGTAAAAAGCCTGAATCAGGCCAACACATTGCGTTATTATCCAGGCTCGCCTTATTTTGTAAAACAATTATTGCGATCAGAAGATCGAATGATTTTATCGGAACTTCATCCAGAAGATTTCCAAACATTAAAAAAATTTTTTATACGAGAAAAACAGATTGCAGTGCATCATCAAGATGGTTATCAAAGCTTAAAAGCTTATCTACCGCCCAAAGAACGCCGTGGACTCGTCCTGATTGATCCCGCTTATGAAAAGCCTAATGAATTAATGCAGCTGCCCAAGCTTTTGGCGGAAGCGCTCAAGCGCTGGGAGACAGGTATTTTCGCTTTATGGTATCCGATTAAAACTCAAGAGCAGCTGAAGCCTTTTTATTGTGAATTAACAGAATATATTCATCGGCCTTTTTTAAGGGTTGAATTATGTGTGCATTCAGACGAAATCGCTTTAGAACTGAATGGCTGCGGGATGATTATTATGAATCCGCCATGGCAATTGGATGAAAAACTAGAAGAAATATTGCCTTTTTTGTGGAATATGTTAAATATTAACAAACAGGGTTATAACAAAATTACGTCTTTAAATTCAAATTCTGAGGCAGTCTAAAAGCGGTGGGCACGGCTGAAAAGCGCCTTTGTCCGCCCTTCTACTCAATTCACCCTGTAAAAATCTGATACAATATGAAAGTAAGTGTTAAAGCACTGATTTTGTCACTTTATTTAAAAAGTTAATAAATTCAAAGTGTAAGGGGGCATTATGAATAAAATCGTATCAAGCATAGGGGCAACTGTATTGGCTGCCACCTTGATAACTGGCTGCACCTGGGACAAACGCGACACAGGCACCGCAGCAGGCGCTGTAGTCGGCGGTGTTGCAGGTAATTTAGTCACAGGTGGCAGCGCGGTTGGGACTGGTATCGGCGCAGTCGGTGGCGCAATTGTTGGCAATCAACTAGCCAAGTAATTTCAGTTATTCAGTTATTTTTTTTCAGCGGCATAATGCCGCTGGCTTCTTTTTTTACTTAGGAACGTGCACGTTCCCTTATTAATGCCAGTAAATGGCGGGTTGTGTTAATATACCTCAAGATGCAAATTCTAAAATTACTCAAACAAACGCTCAGTCTTTTTTAATTTCTGTTGTAACGCTTTAATTTGATCTAATGATATTCCTGTGGTTTTTTCTACAAGGGCAACTTCGCACCCTTCTCTTAATAAGAGTTTAGCCACTTCAAGCTTACCTTCCTCTGCGCTTTCTTTTCTGCCTTTTTCAATACCAATTCTTTCTGCGCTAGTAATATATGCCATTTTTTTTGCCTCCTCTAATTCACAAACCTCTTCCAGATATTCTATCTCAAACGGACTTGGCAAACCAATCAACCAGTCGATAAATTTATAAATATTATTTATCTCTTTTTTGTTAAATCCTTTTTCATATAGTCTTCGTGTCAAAGCAAATTTAACCTGCTTTCTCTGCTCATGCGGTTTAACCCTCGCTTTCAACGCAGCTAATTGTACCAGAATAACGCTGGCAAAAGGATTCATTGAAGCATCCAGCTCATCCTGTCTGTTTTGATAATCAATCATCTTGATTGGCAAAAACTCAGAACGCAAATATGAGCCCGCCAACCCTACTTCAAAACGATGCGGTCGCCATTTTTTATTTTCATCCGTTAAAATGGCGCAACTCACAACCGGCTGCTGATATTTATCATAAATTCGATAACCATATATAAACATGCGCTTCGCAAATTCTTCGTCAGGCGTTCCCTGGATTTCAATATGAATCAAAACCCATTGCTCTCGTCCACTTTTAAGAAAAACTTTAAATAATTTATCCAGTATGCGTTTGCCGCTGTCAGTGCCTTTGCTAATGGCCTGAAACTCTTTATCCAGCGAAACAAAGCCTTTCTCCCAATTGATTAAAGCACTTAATTCCGGCAGACAATAATCGAGACAGTCTTTAAAATATGCATCCAGTATTTCCTTCCACGCGGTGTCAGAATCGTTCATAGTTTCCTTATTAATATCGTATTGATGCCCGCCCATAGAGACAGGCATGCTTTAAAATGACAACAGCATTTAATCTTCTACATGGATATATTTTATTAAATTATCCAGCGCGGACTCGTGCAGCCGCATGGATTCAATAATGATATCGTACAGTGTGATTAAATACTGGTTGGTGATAGATTGCTCATAATTCCGAAAATCCATGTCCAAAGCTATGTAAGCAAGAGCCCTGGCTTTGAACAGGATTTCATGTATTTTTTCATGAGAATCAATTTGAGTGTTTATTAAAGACGTCAGTTCATTTACGCTATGCGTAGCCATGTCGATCTCCAGTTCAGGTTGATGTGGTTAGTGGCGTGGAGATGTTTCAGCATCTTCACGTCACGCCTTATTCTTAAACAAAAAACTTTTGAATTCAAGCATAATTTTATCAATACAATTTAGTGGAGCTTCACAAACTCATGAAAACAGCTATTACCCCCACGCGCGAACAAGACTACCCTGAATGGTACCAGCAAGTCATCAAAGCCGCTGAGCTTTCTGAAATTTCACCTGTGCGCGGCTGCATGATTATCAAACCCTGGGGATACGCTCTTTGGGAAAATATTCAGCGCGTTCTGGACGATCAATTCAAAGCGACGGGCCATAAAAATGTTTATTTCCCGCTTTTAATTCCGGTCAGTTTTCTGGAAAAAGAAGCTGAACATATCGAAGGTTTTGCAAAAGAATGCGCGGTTGTCACGCATACACGGCTCGCAAAAAATGAAGAAGGAAAATTAGTTCCAGCAAGCCCGCTCGAAGATCCCTACATTATTCGCCCCACCTCTGAAACCATTATCGGCGAAGCTTTTTCCCGCTGGATCCAATCGTATCGCGACTTGCCTTTACTCATTAATCAATGGGCAAACGTCATGCGCTGGGAAATGCGTACCCGCATGTTTTTGCGCACGTCTGAATTTTTATGGCAGGAAGGTCACACAGCGCATGCAGATGAAGAAGACGCTCGCCGCGAAACATTAAAAATGCTCGATGTTTATACGCGTTTTGCTGAAGATTATATGGCAATGCCCGTAATTAAAGGTGAAAAATCTGCAAGCGAGCGTTTCCCAGGCGCGGTAAATACTTATTGTATCGAAGCAATGATGCAAGACAAAAAAGCATTGCAAGCTGGAACTTCGCATTATCTGGGTCAGAATTTTGCGCGCGCTTTTAATATTAAATTTTTAAATGCAACCGGCATCGAAGAATTTGCCTATACCACGTCGTGGGGCGCAAGTACACGTTTGATTGGCGGTCTCATCATGACACATAGCGACGACAATGGTTTGATTATTCCACCGAAATTGGCGCCCGTGCATGTGGTCATTTTGCCTGTTATTCATAAAGAAGAACAACGTGCAGAGATTTTGGAACATTGCCAAAAAATCGCTGATGAGCTGCGTCATATTTCATATCATGGGAGAAATTTATCGGTCGAAATCGATCAGCGTGCTTTACCGGGCGGAGAAAAAGCCTGGAACTCTGTAAAAAAAGGCGTGCCGATTCGAGTTGAAATTGGCAATAAAGAACGTGAAGCGAATACTGTATTTTTAGGCCGCCGCGATAAAGAATATAAAGAAAAACAAACGTTAGACGTGCAGCAATTTCTCGCGACTATCACTTTACAGCTTGATGAAATCCAAACAAATTTGTTTAATCGTGCGCGCGATTTTCAAAAACAGAATACACAGAATATTGAGTGCGAAGCGGATTTTTATGAATTTTTTACGGAAAGTGATGGAGGTTTTGCATCAGCTCACTGGAATGGCGATCCTGCGATTGAGGCTAAAATCAAGCAAGATTTGAATGTGACGATTCGGTGTATTCCGCTTGTAGACCAAGCAGAACCTGGGAAATGTATATTTTCAGGCGGCTACAGTGCACAGCGTGTGATTTTTGCGAAGTCTTATTAGATTTTATGGTGGGTACGGCGATAGATCTGCCTTTGCCCACCCTACACCTGCAAAAGTATTGATTTACTACATTTGTAGTATCACATTCCGGCTTTAAAAATCAACTTCAAAAGTTTATCCCGGACTCGCCTCCTGCTTCGGAGGAGATTTTTTCTCTTTTAAAAATTGTTCGATAGTTACACCCATTTATGCTACCCTGTGCGGCATTTAATGAATGGAAGGACGCTTAGAATGACTGACTTAGAACAAACCATCAATAAACTGGCAGCGCGTGGAAAGGGCATTCTGGCTGCTGATGAAAGCTCTGGCACCATTGGCAAACGTTTTGCGGCTGTCGGCGTTGAATCGACTGAAGAAACACGCCGTACTTATCGTGATATGTTAATCACGACACCCGGCATCAACGAATTTATTGCAGGCGTCATTTTATTTGAAGAAACCTTAAATCAAAACACGCTGGATGGCACACCTTTTCCAGAAAAATTGATGAAACTGGGAATTTTGCCCGGCATTAAAGTCGATAAAGGCTTGGTCATTCTTCCTAACACGTCCGAAGAACAAATCACGCAAGGGTTGGATGGTTTGGCCGAACGTTTAGTTGAATACAAAAAGAAAGGCGCGTGTTTTGCAAAATGGCGTGCGGTTTATCAAATTTCTGCCCACACGCCCAGCCAACTGGCTATTAAAGCAAATGCAGAATGTCTTGCGCGTTACGCGGCGCTTTGTCAGGCGAATGGTATTGTTCCGATCGTTGAACCCGAAGTATTGATTGACGGTGATCACACGATTGAACGCTGTCTTGAAGTGACAGAACCCGTTTTACACGCAGTGTTTAAGGCACTTTATCGCCATAAAGTGAAACTGGAATACATGGTGCTAAAACCCAGCATGGTCATTAACGGAAAAAAATGCGCGGCAAAGTCAACAGTCGAACAAGTGGCTAAAGCAACTCTTGCTGTATTACGCCGTCATGTTCCTGCTGCTGTTCCAACGATTAATTTTCTGTCTGGCGGACAATCTTCAGAAGACGCAACAGCTCACTTAAATGCAATGAATACGACGTCTGCGTATCTTCCCTGGAATGTCAGTTATTCTTATGCAAGGGCATTGCAGGATGATGCCATGAAAATCTGGCATGGCGACAATAAAAATATTCCTGCTGCACAAAAAGCATTTTATCAACGCGCGAAATTAAATAGTCTCGCGGCAGTCGGTAAATATTCTGCTGCAATGGAAAAAGAAACTTCTATTGCTTAAGTGTTTATACGTTTCCGCCGCGGGAGTGCGGCGGGAAAAACATTCACAAATGGAATTTAATCATGACAACATTTAATACTATTGATGCAAAAGAGCAATTCATTGAATTGGTGAATCGTGTTGCACACAACAAAGAACAAATTATTTTAACCCGGCGCGGCAAGGAAATTGCTGCCATCATTCCAATCGAAGAATTAAACCTTTTATTAGAATCGCAAAATAAACAGGATTTGCGTGAAGCAATCGATGCGCTGAAGGAAGCGCGCAATATCGGCACGATAACACTCGAACAACTCAAAGAAGACTTAGGCAGCTAATTGTGGCAATTACTCCGTATTTCATTAAAATTGCGCCTGAAGCCGCGCAGCAAATTAAAAATTTATCGATCAAACATCGGAAATTATTTTTTAAATTAGTAGAAGCGTTGGCAATTAATCCACGTCCGCCGGGAGCCAATAAAATCGAAGGGATGACGGGTTTGTATTGTGAGTCAATTAATCATTTGCGATTGATTTATAAAATTGAAGAACAGGAAATTTTGTTGTTGCTTGTGAAACAAATATGAGTGGTAAGTATGTGCAGTCACGCGGTTCTTTATTTTGACCTCCTTCCCCTTTCCCCATAGGCATCAAGCTAAGGAATTTAGCCACCTTTCCAGCCCACGATTGGCGCGGGCTGTAAGGTAATAAGCAGTAAAAAAGACCAAAAAATTTTTCGTTACTTTTTTAGTAATAGCTCAGCCCCCCCATTTTGTTGTC
>DATIJV010000077.1:0-4978 GCA_035478255.1 Gammaproteobacteria bacterium | reverse complement strand
GTGGTGAAATTGGTAGACACGCCATCTTGAGGGGGTGGTGGCGAAAGCTGTGTGGGTTCGAGTCCCACCTTCGGCACTAACTGAAGTATAAAAAAAGTAAGTATTCGGTATAAGCTCCTCACTGTCATGCCAGCATGCTTTTAGCTGGCATGACAAAGAAAATTTTCACCGAATACTTACTCAAAGAATCAATCCACCCTATGATTTTTTTAGGAGAAAACAGTGTTAGACAATTACTTGCCTATCCTAATGTTCATGATCATCGGCAGTTTGCTCGGCCTTCTTGTACCTTTCATTGGGTATTTGCTCGGCCCCAAACGTCCTGATCCTCAAAAAAACTCTCCTTACGAATGCGGTTTTGAACCCTTCGACGACGCACGAATGCCATTCGACGTGCGCTATTATCTAGTTGCTATTCTCTTTATCATTTTCGATTTGGAAACCGCATTTTTAGTCCCTTGGGCTGTCGTTTTCCGAAAAATTGGCTGGTTTGGCCTTGCTGCCATGGGAATTTTTGTCGGATTGCTCATCGTCGGCTTCATTTACGAATGGAAAAAAGGAGCCTTAGAATGGGAATAGCAGGACTCAAAGACCAGGGGTTCGTCATGACAACCCTTGAAAATTTAAGGACCTGGGCGCAAACCGGTTCACTCTGGCCAATGTCATTTGGTCTCGCTTGCTGCGCGGTTGAAATGATGCACTCATTTGCCGGACGCTACGATCTTGATCGTTTTGGCGTGATTCCCCGCCCCAGCCCCAGACAATCTGATGTCATGATTGTCGCCGGGACCTTATGTAATAAAATGGCGCCGGCCCTTCGAAAAGTTTACGATCAAATGGCTGAACCCCGCTGGGTCATTTCCATGGGTTCTTGTGCAAACGGCGGCGGTTATTATCATTATTCTTATTCAGTCGTTCGGGGCTGTGATCGAATCGTTCCAGTCGATGTTTATGTTCCAGGCTGTCCGCCCACTGCCGAAGCTTTGATGTATGGTGTGATACAACTGCAAAATAAAATTAACCGTAATAAAAAAATTGAACGGTAGTATATGACTGACGTCGATGCTTTACAGACTCAAATTTCTGCACGATTTCCCGATATCCGTGTGGAATTGGCATTTGGCGAGTTGACGCTTGATGTTCTTCCTGAAAAACTCCACGAAACCTGTTTTGCCTTGCGTGATGAGCCTCTCTTCGATTTTAAAATGTTAATCGATGTGTGCGGAGTGGATTATTTGCATTACGGATTATCCGAATGGGAAACCGAATCCGCAACTGCTACCGGTTTTGAACGCGGTGTTGATCATCGCGCCATCAACAATCCGCATTTGACAGGTCCCCGTTATGCTGCGGTTTATCATTTATTATCCTTAACGCAAAACCACCGCATTCGTATCCGCGTATTCTTGGATGAGCATAACCTTAAAGTTCCCTCAGTCATCAACATTTGGCCATCTGCAAACTGGTTTGAGCGCGAAGCATTTGATTTATTCGGAATTACTTTTGAAGACCATCCTGATTTACGCCGACTTTTAACGGATTACGGTTTTGCCGGTCATCCTTTCCGCAAAGATTTTCCTTTAATCGGACGAGTCGAAGCCCGGTACGATGCAAAATCACAGCGCGTTGTGTATGAACCCGTCAGTATTCAGCCGCGTATTTTAGAACCCAAAGTCATTCGACGCGATAATCGCTATCAGGTAGAGAATACAAATGAAAAAAGCACCTGAAATTTGTAATTACACCTTTAATTTTGGTCCGCAGCATCCCGCGGCACATGGTGTATTACGGCTTATTTTAGAAGTCGACGGCGAAACCATCGTGCGCGCAGACCCGCATATCGGATTATTGCATCGTGCAACAGAAAAATTAGCTGAAAGCAAACCTTACAATCACACGATTGGCTACATGGATCGTCTCGATTATGTTTCCATGATGTGTAACGAGCACGGTTACGTTTTAGCGATTGAAAAATTGCTCGGTATCGAAGCGCCTGTCCGCGCACAATATATTCGCACGATGTTCGATGAAATCACCCGCATTTTAAATCATTTGTTATGGCTCGGCGCACATGCGCTTGATATTGGCGCGATGTCGATGTTTTTATATTGTTTCCGCGAGCGCGAAGATTTGCTGGACTGTTATGAAGCGGTATCCGGCACGCGCATGCATGCAACCTATTATCGCCCGGGCGGAGTGTATCGCGATTTGCCCGATGCCATGCCGCAATATCGCGTATCCAAATGGCATAATCAAAAAGAAGTCGACAAACTGAATGAAAACAGACAAGGCTCGCTGCTGGATTTTATTTTAAGTTTTACGGAGAAATTTCCTGAGCGAGTCAATGAATATGAAACCTTGTTGACGGATAATCGCATCTGGAAACAGCGTACTGTCGATATTGGAATTATTTCGCCGGAGCGTGCTATCGCGATGGGATTGACGGGCCCTATGCTGCGCGGTTCGGGTGTTGCCTGGGATTTACGCAAAAAACAACCCTACGCCATGTATGATCAGCTGGATTTTGATATTCCTGTGGGTGTGAAAGGCGATTGCTATGACCGCTACCTTGTGCGTGTCGAAGAAATGCGTCAATCCAATTTGATTATTCGGCAATGTGTAAAATGGCTGCGCGAAAATCAGGGCCCTGTCATTACCGATCATCAAAAAATCGCGCCGCCGACCCGTGTCGACATGAAAGAAAAGATGGAAGCGCTGATTCATCATTTTAAATTAATGACGGAAGGATATTCTTTGCCGGAAGGACAAGCTTATGCAGCGATCGAACATCCCAAGGGCGAATTTGGTGTTTATTTAATTTCAGATGGCGCGAACAAACCCTATCGATTAAAAATACGCGCTGCAGGTTTCCCGCATCTGGCCGCACTGGAAGAATTATGCCGTGGTCATATGATTGCAGATGTGGTGGCGATATTATCCAGTATTGATATTGTGTTTGGAGAGATTGACCGCTAATGACGACTATTCTATCAGCCGATGCACGAACGAAAATTGATCACTGGATAAAGCGGTATCCTGACGATCAAAAACGTTCGGGCGTGCTTCAGGCATTAATGATTGTGCAGGAAGAAAATAATGGCTGGCTGACAGAGCCATTAATGGATGCAGTTGCGGATTATTTGGGGATTGCAAAAATCTCAGTCTATGAAGTCGCGACGTTTTATACATTATATAATCTGAAGCCGGTTGGGCGGCATGTTATTAATGTTTGTACTAATATTTCCTGCCTGTTGAATGGTTCAGAAAAAATTGTGGACCATATTAAAAAACGTTTGGAAATTAATACAAATGAAACAACAGCGGATGGGAAGTTTACCTTGCGTGAAGTAGAATGCCTCGCGGCTTGTGCTGGTGCGCCCATGTTTCAGATTGGCAAAAAATATTATGAAAATCTTGATTCTGCAAAAGTAGATGCCATTTTGGATGAGCTGGAGTAAAAACCGTGGCAAATGAAATTTGTTTTCGCACATTACATTTAGAAAAACCCTGGACGCTTTCGACTTACGAAAGTGCGGGTGGTTATGTGCAATGGAAAAAAATTCTAACAGAAAAGTTGGCACCTGAAAAAATTATCGATGCATTGAAATTATCGGCATTACGCGGCCGTGGGGGTGCAGGATTTCCCACGGGTTTGAAATGGAGCTTTATCCGTCATGATTTGCCAGGACAAAAATATGTTTTATGTAATGCGGATGAAGGTGAACCGGGCACTTGCAAAGACCGTGAAATTTTGTTGATGAATCCGCATCAATTAATTGAAGGATTGTTGATTGCTGCTTATTCTATGGGCGCGACGGTTGTTTATAATTATATGCGCGGTGAATTTCATGGACCGTATGAACGATTTGAAGCCGCGCTTGATGAAGCGCGTCGTGCGGGATATCTGGGAAAAAATATTTTAAATTCGGGTGTGGATGTTGAAATTTATAGTTCGCTCGGTGCAGGCGCATATATTTGCGGTGAAGAAACGGCATTGATGGAATCACTGGAAGGCAAGAAAGGCATGCCGCGATTTAAGCCGCCTTTTCCTGCCGCGCGGGGATTATACGGAAAACCGACAACGATTAATAATGTTGAGACATTTGCATCTGTTCCCGTGATTCTGGAAAAAGGCGCGGAATGGTTTTTGAATTTAGGCAAGCCGAATAATGGCGGCTGCAAAATTTTCAGTGTGACGGGACATGTCAATAAACCAGGAAATTATGAAGTACCATTAGGCACACCGTTTAAAGAGTTGCTGGCAATGGCGGGCGGCGTACGGAATGGTCATCGATTAAAAGCGGTGATTCCAGGCGGCTCATCGATGCCGGTCTTGCCTGCAGAAACCATGATGAATCTGGATATGGATTTTGACTCGATTCAAAAAGCCGGATCAGGCTTAGGCTCGGGTGCTGTGATTGTGATGGATGAAACGGTTTGCATGGTGAAAATGCTGCAGCGTATTTCGCATTTTTATATGGATGAATCGTGCGGACAGTGCACACCGTGCCGGGAAGGTACGGGTTGGTTGTATCGATTGGTGCATCGGATTGAGCATGGGGAAGGTACGCTTCTGGATGTGGAAAATTTGCGCCGTGTGGCGAAAAATATTGAAGGCCGGACGATTTGTGCGTTTGGCGAAGCCGCCGCTTGGCCGGTCGGCGGGTTTTTGAAACATTTTTATGATGAGTTTGTTTATCATGTAGAACATAGGAAGTGTGTGGTTTAAATACCTCCTTCCCCTTTTTCTTACTGCTATTAAGTTAGGGAGCTAAAATTAGAGCGTCATCCCGGAATTTAGTAGCGCTTAATGAGCGCTTTATGCGAATTTAGCGCTACTTAATGTCCGGGATCTACTTATCATTTGGGTGGATCCCGGACATTAACTCACTCTAAATTCGCAAAAAGCGCGAATCAAGAGTGAGTAAATTCCGGGATGACGCTCTAAGCCGGTTTTTTCTTAACTTAATGGCAGTGG
>DATIJV010000076.1:0-6288 GCA_035478255.1 Gammaproteobacteria bacterium | reverse complement strand
CAACAAATGGGGCTGAGCTATTACCTTTTTTACTGCTTTTGCTCTAAAGCCCTTGCCTGACAAGGGCTTCAAGTCAATCGGCTTTCCTTAGCTTGATGCCTATGGGGGAAAGGGGAAGGAGGTATTAAATTTTAACTCACAGTTTCCTTTTGTTTGAAATATTTTCCTGATGCTCTTTCTCTGCTCCATGAACAGGCAGGACCGCTGCTTTGATTCTTGAGAAAAGACTATGTCCGCGCAATGGAGTCACTGGCGGCAGTGTAGGTTTTGCAATTAATTTTCTTGCAGCGCGGTCCTCTGCAATTTTTTTAAACCCTTCTTCTGGCGCGATTTCAATCAGAGACGGTATATGCGGACGGCCTTCTCCTTTTAAAAAAGGCTCATTCAGTTTTCTCTGCTCTTCACCGCTCACATCAATAAAACGGCTGGATCGGGGAAAAGCAGATTCAACGGCTTTTTTTAAGACTTCCGTCACAGCTCGGCCATGTGAATTATAATGATAAATTCCATCCCCAGGAACAACTTCTACCATCGCTCTTTGCGGCGGCTCAAAGTCTCCCACTTGAATAAAAAATTGAACAGCACTGCCCGTCAGATTCAGTTTTTTAACCTCATCTGCCAGCTCAGCCGCTGCATTGGCTGGATTTGTTATTTTAATTGTGTGCCAAACCATAACTTTATATACCTCTTCATTTATTTTAAGCCATTTTAGCTTAAAATAGCCTTAACCCGAATATTTCATCGGGTTAAATTTGTCCCATCATATTGAATAATCAATAATCAACGGCGCATGGTCTGAAAACCGTTGGTCCTTGTAAATTGAAACCGATTGGATCTTATCTTTCAAGCCCGGCGTCACAACTTGATAATCAATCCGCCAACCTACATTTTTAGCCCACGCACGACCCCGGGTAGACCACCAAGTATACTGCTCTTCCTGTTTGTTGACTTCACGAAACGCATCCACAAACCCCAAAGACCCGAATAATTCATCCATCCAGGCGCGTTCTTCCGGTAAAAAACCCGAGTTTTTTCGATTGCTGCGCCAGTTTTTTAAATCAATTCTCCGATGCGCAATATTCCAGTCGCCGCAAATAATAAGATTATTATATTCTTGCTGCAACTCTACCAAATGTTTTGCAAATCGCTTTAAAAAATCCATCTTGATCGCCTGCCGTAATTCGCCGCTTGTTCCCGATGGCATATAAAGCGAAATCACTGTCACTTTCCCTAAATCCGCTTCAACGTAACGTCCTTCCTGATCAGCCTCCGGCCAGCCGAGACCCGTCAAAACATTCAAAGGAGCATGCCGCGTATAAAGCCCAACACCACTATAGCCTTTTTTTTCTGCGAAATGAAAATAACTATGATAACCCTCTGGCTTAAAAATTTCATCGGCAAGGTCCGCTTCATGTGCTTTGACTTCCTGCACACACACGACATCCGCATTTTGATCTTTAAGCCACGCAAAAAAACCTTTTTTTGCAGCCGATCGAATACCGTTTAAATTCAGTGTAATAATCCGAAACATTAATTTCCCAATACATTATCTAATACATTCCCAACGCGGCCATTAAACAAATCACTCGCTTTTCCCGGTAATTGTTTTTTGATTTGCTCCTGCAGTTTTGTTTTCGCCTGGTCCGTTACTTTTTTAATTTGCTGCTCACCGACAGATTTAACCAGCGCTGCAGAATCCAGACGAACAGTCGGATCATTCAAATTACCTGAAATAACAACGGGTAAAGTAATGCCATACAAATTCATTAAATTATCTTTTGCATCGGAGCGTTGTTTGACGACCGTTTGCAAAGTGTAATCAATTTTTTTATTCACCAGATCAATCGTGCCCGCACCGCGAACGGAAAAACGCGGGGTATCAGAAAATAAATCATTATTATTGATCACACCGCTTCGAATCATGGCTGTGCCGGTCAAGGTCCCGAAATTTGTTTGATTCGTATTGGTTGCAGTCACAGACTGACGCTTCGCCAATGCATAAGCGCTATCGACCAAATATCCCAAATCGACACCGATGATTGTACCCTCTTTAAAATTAAATTGACTCACGCCATTTAAATTTTGCACGATTGTTTTTGCTTCCAAGCCCGAAGTGGTAAGCTGCATTTCGAAATTTGCAGTTCCGCCAATTTTAATTTTTTCATCTTTACCGCCTAAATCTTCCATCAACGGCTGTGCCTGCACATTTGTCAATTTCATGTGTGAAGTAATTTCTGGAGCGGCTGAATTTAAATTAATAATAGTTTGCGCAGCAAGCGTACCCTGATACAAATTGGCTGACATGGGCGCAAGATCAAGAATACCTTTTTGAAAATGTGCTTTGGTATCAACGTTTGTTAAAGTCACGTTTGATGCTTGCAAGGTATCAATATTAAAATTTCCCTCTGCATTCAAACCATTCGTATCAATCGTAAAATCCACATTACCTTTAACCATTTTTGCGGTTTGTAAATCAGATACATTTTCACCGATGCCTTGTAAGGTTTCTTTTAAATCAAATGGAGCGAGCTGCACATTCCCTTTGGTAACAGGATTCGTTTTCAGTTTTGTTACAGTGAGATCGCCGGTCATCGAAACATTCGCGACTTTGCTTTTGAAATTTTTCCACTGTAATGTTTGCTCATTTAAATTCGCTACAACATCACCAGAAATATTCAAATTTATTTTTTTATCCGCCTGCTTGATATTGGCCGAAAACTCGAGCTGACGGAATGAATAAATTTCTGCAGCGGCATTCAAGGCAGCATCGCCCTTCAATGCAGCATGTCCTGATACAGCAGGATTATTCACGGTAAAATCAAATGCAGATTGAATAGGAAAGGCTTTCGTTAAGTTAATATCTTTTGCATGTAATTCAAAATTTTTAATATCGTAATATTTTTGGGTTTGTTCATCCAGATAATCAATTGCTGTATTGGTCACTTCAAGACCGGAAACAGCCAATCCCATCGCCGCACGTTTGCCTGAAACAGTTGTTGTTTTCACAGTTCCGCTTGCATTTCTAGGCGTGACAGCTGCTGTTTTGAAATCCCAGTTGACTTTGCCGTCTTTATTTTTTATCAAATGCAATTTCATTCCATCGAGAATCATGCCGTTAGATTCGATTCGTTTATGGAACAATGGCATTAATTTCACACCCAAAGTAATGTTTGAAACTTCTGCAAATGTTTTGTTATTAAATCCAGAAGGATTGCCTAAAGAAGAATGTCCTACTTTGACACCCAAATGCGGGAAGAATGTCCAGGACATATCGCCGTCAATCACCAGTTGACGGCCCGTGTATTTCATCACTTGCTCGGTCAAAAATGGTTTTAATCGGTTAGGACTGACGAAAAGCGCCAGACAAATGATTCCTAAAATAATGAATAAAATAAGCGTGCCAAGTAAAATACTGGTAAATTTCAAAACCTTGTGCATTGTGGGATCCTTATTTATAGTTTAGCGGGTGATGGGAATCGAACCCACGCTATCAGCTTGGGAAGCTGAAGTTCTACCATTGAACTACACCCGCATGGGCTAACCCAATGAAATTTATATAAACGAAAGGAATGAAAATTGCAAACTTATCTTTTTTATGACATCGAAACCACCGGATTAAGCAAATCATTTGATCAAATTTTACATTTTGCCGCAATCCGCACCGATTTAGCTTTAAAAGAACTGGACCGCCATGAAATTAAAATCAAATTAAATCCCGATGTGGTTCCCTCTCCTTATGCGCTTTTGACACACAAAATGGGAATAAAAGAAATTTTAAACGGCGTTTCAGAATTTGAAGCCATCAAACAAATTCATCAATGGTTAAACACACCAGGCACGATTAGTCTCGGGTATAACACCCTCGGTTTTGACGATGAATTTTTGCGTTTTTCTTTTTATCGAAATCTCTTGAAACCTTATACTCATCAATATGCGAACCACTGTTCTCGCATGGATATTTATCCCATCACGTTAATGTTTTATCTTTTTAAAAATGATGTCCTGCTCTGGCCTGAAACAGATAAAAAAATTTCACTCAAACTGGAACATCTTAATGCAGCCAATCAATTTATTTCTGGACGCTCGCATCATGCGATGGTGGATGTAGAAATCACGCTTGAACTGGCACGGCGATTTTTGCACGAGCACGACATGTGGGAATATTTACACGGTTATTTTAAAAAAGATATTGATAAATTACGCTTACAACAAATACAAACAGGTATTTGTGTGAATGGTAAACTAGGACGTGAAATAAATTTTCAGTGTCCGGTTTTATTTTTAGGAAATCATCAACATTATTCCAATCAAACTGTCTGGCTGCGTTTAGACACAAAAGAATTGACAGAAATAACATCTGAAACGATCTTTGAAAAATCCAGAGGGATCAATAAAAAACCGGGCGAACCCAATTTTATTTTGCCGTATAAAGAACGATTCATGAAACACATCACCTCGGACCGAAAAGATTTGATCGAAAAAAACCAGCAATGGCTGAAAGAAAATCCAGGTATTTTAAAAGAAATTACGCATTATCACGTCAATTACAAATATCCTGTTTATCCTGAAACGGATGCCCAGGCACGTTTGTATATGAATGGATTTTGGTCTGCTTCTGAAGAGCTTTTCTGTCAGCGTTTTCATGCAGGAAATAGAGAGGCAAAAATAAAATTATTGCAGCAAGCGGCAAGTCCGCTTTTAAAAACTTTAGCCCTCCGAATTTTGGGACGAGAATCTGTTGAATCTTTATCTCTTAAAGAAGCAGAAGAATTTGCAGACTATCTGAAAAAGATCCATTCAAAAAATGAAGAAGAAATTCTCATTGATTATCAGGGGAAAAAGCGTTTGACACCGCATGCGGCTCTCGCAGAGATTGAAAAAATACGAACTGAAATGGTTTTAAGCGAAGAAGATTTGGGGCTACTGATGGAATACGAAGCCTATTTGCTATCTATACCTCTCTCTCCCTAATGATTTTTAGGTGCTATAAACACCTAAAAATCATCATTGCAGATTTGTAATCATTTGCCGGAAAAAGATGTTTTATCATCACCTCATTACAATCTATGAATTAGACGAGGTAAATATGGCTTTTTCTGCGCAAAATCTTACTACTTCTGAAAATGAACAATTGGCACTGTTCACAGAACTTAACCGCTTGAAGAAAATAGCGGATGATCTAAGCGGAAAAATTTTAGGTACAGGTCATATTGTTTTCATCGATTATAGAAAAGCACTTCAATCAGTCGTTTTCAATCAAAAAGAAGACTTGCAAATCGCTATGACGCACTTAAAAAATTATGTTATTGAACAGATCGAAAGTAAGCGCTTTCATCTTCAATCTTCTCCGAGGAAAAATTTTGAACTTTTTAAACAAAATCAAATTAATATCATTAAAACAAAATTCCGTCAGGGAACTGAGATATTAACTCAGTTAGAATCTTATCAAGAGACAAAAGATGAGCTTGTCAAATTAAAAACACATTGCAAAATGATTGAAGATTCCCTTTTTTGGTCGTTTGTTGAAGATAAAGATCCAGATTTCTCAGGCTTAGATCGCTTACTGAATGAACATAAACAAAACCTGCAAACTGTACAACAAGAACACGGGCTAGATAGCTATGTCATTACTGCCGAGACCTACATCAATCTGCTGGTTGATCTGGAACCTGATCCAGATCAAAAAGATGATGTCCGCAAAGCTTTCAACATAGAATTACAATGCCTTGTTTCCAGAGTAAAAAACGATAACAAACTTCAGCCTCTTACAGATTATATTAATACTCTTAAAAATGAAGCATCCTTCAAAATGAGCCAGTCTCGAATAGCACTTTTAGAGACTGGGCTTAAGTTCCTCAAAAAACTAGCCGAGCAGGAAAAACCTGAAAATCGCTTTACATTTCTGGCGAGTCATCAACGCATGCTGGAACACTATAAAACTAAGCATGATCTGACTGCTCATATTGAAGTGTTACGCATTCAATCTGAAGCAGCAGTCCAACAAGAAACGGCAAAAATAGAAAAAGCGGCGAATAAAAAACCCTCTTTTTTCTCAGACTTACTTCGTCCGGCTTCAGCGGCCAAGCTGCCGGGAGTGCCGGCTGCTGTGACAGGAACACAACCTCAAAAAGCACTGTAACATTAATTTTTAATACCTCCTTCCCCTTTCCCCCATAGGCATCAAGCTAAGGAAAGCCGATTGACTTGAAGCCCTTGTCAGGCAAGGGCTTTAGAGCAAAAGCAGTAAAAAAGGTAATAGCTCAGCCCCATTTGTTGTCATCTTGTTGT
>DATIJV010000075.1:0-12340 GCA_035478255.1 Gammaproteobacteria bacterium | reverse complement strand
ACGTTTAGGTTAGCAAAAAATACTCGAGCTAGCGGTGCTAGCCCTGCGTTTTTTTGCTAACCTAAACGTTCAAATCTAAACGCAATCTGAGCGCAACCTGTCAAAATTAAATGGAAACGGTACTAGTTTTATGGAAAAATTGCCCCTTGTTTTTTTCCATGATCAGTTTCAGCATCATACTGCAAATCCCAGTCATTATGTTCTGCAAGTATTTTTTTTGCTGCAGCGTTTAACGTGTTTTCCAGCACAGTGCAATTCACTTGAGGCTGAACACTTAACAAGGCTTTTTCAATTTCATCTGCAGTTTTTTTACCGTTATTCGCATGACCTTGCTCGTGTATTGTTAAAATTTTTAAATAATTATTCCATTTGGTTTGTAATCCAGGATCTCCTTGGCTCGCATTGATCCATTCAGGAAAAAGATAAGTGATATCACCCTTAACTTGCACATTCGTCACATAACAAGGATTTTGCGAGGGAGTGTCATAACGCCAATTGTAGTTCCAGCTAACGTACCAGGTTGTTTTTGCATCTACCCGAGTGTTCTGATCTATCGGGCCTAATGCATTCATTTGATTCCGTAAATCATTCGCTGAACTGCCGCTGATTTTGTAATAGGTGGTGCGTTCTGTCATGACAGGGCTTGCTGATGCAAGGGATGAGAGTAATAACAAGCTGCTGAGTAAAAGTGATTTTTTCATTTTTTATTCTCTATTTTTTTTAATTATTTTCGTTCAGTCAATTTCCCATTTTCAAAAACCAATACAATGGGCGGAGTGCTATTATATTTATATTCAACAATTTCATCCGGTTTTTCATTGCTATTTTGTGAATTTTTATTCATAAATGCGGGATCACCGCACGCTTCTTTCACACTTTTCATATCATCACCGACTGTTACACTTTTACCGCACAATGTCGTTGAAGCCAGGCTCATTCCATTAGCACTGATGTTCACCACTTTCTGATTAACAAATGCGACGGACATTTTGACTGATGCTTCCGCACCGCTGTTCGTGCGCATTTGTGTGTATTTTTTCATTTCTGGATGCACGTAAAAATTCCATTCTTGCGGGCCTTTATCTTCTCCTTTTGAATTTTTAATTCCATCCGGTTTTCCGCATTGCTGTTCAACTTGCGGAATTGTGTCTCCAAGATTGATTTGATTGAAATTCGTGGGACAAAACATTGCAGATGCGGAGGTGGATATTCCTAGTAGTGCAATTAAAATAAAGTGTTTTATCATAACGGTTTTCTCCTATAATTTTGCCAATTCTTCTGCATATCCTATATAATTTTCCGGTGTCAATGCCAACAATTTTTTTTTCGCCACTTCAGGCAAATCGAGTTTTTGAATAAATTCTTGAATTAATTCTTTTGTCATCGCTTGCCCGCGGGTGAAATTTTTCAACTGTTCGTACGGTTTTTTTATTCCAAAACGCCGCATGACCATTTGAATCGGCTCGCCCAGAATTTCCCAATGTGTATTTAAATCAGCATTAATAACTGCAGCGTTGATAGTGATGCGAGTCAAACCGCGGCAGGTTGATTGATAAGCGAGTAATGCATGACCTATTGCTACACCGATGTTTCGCAAAACAGTCGAATCTGAAAGATCACGCTGGAAGCGTGAAATCGGTAATTTTAACGCCATGTGATCTAGCAATGCATTTGCCAGACCCAGGTTGCCTTCCGCATTTTCAAAATCAATCGGATTTATTTTGTGCGGCATCGTCGATGAGCCGACTTCCTTGTCAATCATTTTCTGTTTGAAATAATTTAAGGAAATATATCCCCACATGTCACGGTTAAAGTCTAGCAGGATGGTGTTGATGCGAATTAAAATTGCAAAAATTTCTGCGATATAGTCATGAGGTTCAATCTGCGTTGTGTAGGGATTTTGTGTCAGCCCCAAACTTGAAATAAATTTTCCACACATTTCAGGCCAGTTTATTTCAGGATAGGTTACGGCAAAGGCATTGTAATTTCCTGTTGCACCATTTAATTTTCCGAGAATAGATGCATCAGACAATTGCTTTATTTGACGTTCTAGCCGCGCAACGATATTTGCAAATTCTTTTCCAACAGTGGTCGGTGTTGCAGGTTGTCCATGTGTACGTGACAACATCGCTTGATTTGCATATTCATGCGCCATATTTTTTAATAGGGAAATGAGTTGTTCCAATGAATTTAAAATATGTTTTCGGCCTGTCTGCAGCATCAAAGCATAAGCCAGATTATTAATGTCTTCTGATGTGCAGCCAAAATGAATAAACTCAACTAACGGATCGAGTTCTGAATTTTTTTCAATGCATTCTTTAATAAAATATTCTATCGCTTTGACATCGTGGTTCGTGCTTTTCTCAATTTCTTTGACACGCAATCCATTTTCTTCAGAAAAATTTTCAATAATATTATTTAAAAATGTATGAGATTCGTGACTGATTTTCGGTAATTCAGGAAGATTTCCTTGTTCTGCTAAAAATTGCAGCCAGCGAATTTCTACTAGTACGCGAAATCGAATATAACCATATTCACTAAAAACAGATTGTAATGCTTTGATTTTTTCTTGATAACGTCCGTCAAGCGGAGAAAGCGCTGTCAATGCGAGAAGATCCATATTATTGCCCCAGTTCTGTCAAAATTTTTTTTGCCATATCGCGTATTTTCGCACGTGAAAAAATTAATTGAAAACGCGAACCGCCCATTTGCCGCCATAATACAGAAGACCGCACACCCGCTAACAATAAAGCGCGAATTTTTTTCATGTTCTCTGGGGCAATTAATATGCGCTGATTTCCCCAAACAATAATCCGAAATCTAAATAAACTAATGATATTGAGATAAATGTCAGCGAGATTAGTAATCACAGTGGGATGAAGAAGAGAAAAATATTCTACTTGTTTTTTTGTCTGGTCTAATCGCTTCGATAACAGGCGCATCATTTTGGATGAGCGTGTAATTTTTTTTTGTAAGCGCATGAGTGACAGCATGTAACGCGTTTGAACCAAAAGAGTCGGGGGATCCAGCATCAAAATCAGTTTTTCCAAGCCAAATTTTATTTTTTCCAAACCGCCATACACAGCGGGCAAATCAGGCGCATCAGTTTGGAAAATACTGTAAATGCTGGTTTGATACGCGTCATCATCCAGTTTTCCGGTTTGTGCTAATTCTTTCACGAGGCTAGCCGCTTGAGCGACTCCCGCGAGGGCAATCGTAATGTTATAAAGTTGTTTGTCTTGCAAGATGGTTTATACCTCTCCTAGTACAGTGTCACATTAATTATTTAATACCTCCTTCCCCTTTCCCCTTCCTCTAGCGGTGCTTTTCCGCTGGAGGAAGGGGAAAGGGGAAGGAGGCACCGAACTCCACATATTCAATAATCCCGCCGCCCAGACACTGGTCGCCTTGATAAAACACTACCGATTGTCCCGGTGTCACTGCGCGCTGAGGTTCCACAAAATCTATTTTATACTGTTTTTCATCGAATGGCTGAATGACACAAGCCTGGTCTGGCTGGCGATATCGAGTTTTAGCCATTATGTTCAAAGGAAAATGCGGTGGTTTTCCATTTATCCAATGGACGTTTGAGGCTAACAATGTCTGGACATAAAGCGCAGGATGGTCTTGTCCTTGAGCCACAATCAATACATTTCGCTGCATATCTTTTTTTACCACATACCAGGGCGATTCGCTAGCATCCTTTAGTCCGCCAATTTTTAAACCTTGCCGCTGCCCCAGTGTATAAAACATTAAACCATCATGTTTTCCAATCACTTTTTTATCAATTGTTTCGATCAAGCCTGGCTGTTCTGGAAGATAATCATTTAAAAAATTTTTAAATTTTTTTTCACCGATAAAACAAATTCCTGTGCTGTCTTTTTTAGCATGATTAGTAAAACCAGCTTGTTCTGCAATTTCACGGACCTTATTTTTTTTTAAGGAGCCAATAGGAAATAAACTGTGTGCTAATTGTTCCTGATTTAAGGTATATAAAAAATAACTTTGATCTTTTTTTACGTCCAATCCTTTCAAAAGTTGAAATTGATTATTTTTAAATTGAGATCGCGCGTAATGTCCTGTTGCGATAAAATCCGCGCCGCGTTGTTTTGCATAATGTAAAAAAGCTTTAAATTTGATTTCTTTATTGCAGAGGATATCTGGATTTGGCGTGCGGCCTGCTTTGTATTCAGCGAGAAAATCTGTAAAAACACGTTCCCAATATTCTTTGGCAAAATTCACACGATGTAATTCAATGTGTAATTTATCACAGATTAATTGTGCGTCTGCCATATCGATACTGGCAGGACAGAAGGTATCGGTGTCATCGTCTTCCCAGTTTTTCATGAAGACGCCTTCGACATGATGTCCTTGCTCTTTCAGCAAAAAAGCAGCGACAGAAGAATCGACTCCTCCTGACATGCCAACAATAATGTGTTTTTTGGATGTCATAAAAAAAATACCCGAAGCTTAATAAACTCCGGGTATTTTACGCGAATAAACCTGAATGATTAACCGAAATTATAACCCAGGTTTAAAGTTGCCATATCGGCATTGGGAATAGCATGGCTGTCTGTTTTCATGTTTCCTTTGCCTTGAATGCGTGAAACTTCGAGGCTGGTTGTCATGTGATCAGCAACATCATAGCTTACGCCTACACCATAGGTCGGACGAAGAGCGCGAGTTGTTTGGCTGTTATTTGCTAACTGAGTTCCACGGTAACTGCGCTTGTAACGATCTTCACCATAAACTTCAGATACGCCGCCCAATGCATAAGCATTAAAGCCGCTTTCACCTAATGGCAAATAGCCTTTTCCAACCAGGCTTAATGCATTCTGTGAATATTTTTCAGAAGCACTCATGCCCAATGCAGAAGCTTTAGCACTTGAACTTGCGAAAGCTGCAAAAGCTGCTTCTAACCCAAAATATTTATTGAAGTTATACCCTGCAAATATTCGTCCGCCTAAACCGCCTCGTTTTTCGGAAGTAGAAGCGATTGGATTGCTGGTTGTAACATCCGGGGTCCGTAAAATGCTCCCGCCTGCACCTGCACCCACATAAACGCCAGGTGTGGCTGCGTTAGCAGCGCCTACGATTAAAAGTGAAGCTACTGTTGCACTAATTTTCGTCATTTTCTTCATTGAAAAATTTCCTCATTGTTGTATGCAATATTGTGAAAAACTCAAAAAGTGTATCATTTGTAATCTCATATGTAAAATTTGATCATAACTATATGAAAAGTATTATTTTTGACTGATAATTTTTAAGGTGTTGGGTTGAGCTAAATGGGCGGTAAGGAGTATAGTCGGGTAACCCAAAAAATCACGGAGTGTTCTATGGTCTATCAACACATTCAAGTTCCGGCTCAAGGTGAAAAAATCACGGTTAATTCTGATCTTTCTTTGCATGTACCTGATCAGCCGATCATTCCTTATATCGAAGGAGATGGAATTGGTGTGGATATTACGCCAGTCATGAAAAAAGTTGTGGATGCCGCTGTCGAAAAAGCGTATCACGGTAAACATAAAATTCACTGGATGGAAATTTACGCAGGAGAAAAAGCGACAAAAGTTTATGATCAAGATACCTGGTTGCCGCCTGAAACACTTAAAGCGCTCACTGAATTTGTTGTTTCAATTAAAGGTCCCTTGACCACACCAGTCAGCGGCGGTATTCGTTCGTTAAATGTTGCATTGCGTCAGCAGCTGGATTTGTATATTTGCTTGCGTCCTATTCGTTATTTTCAAGGTGTGCCGAGTCCGTTGAAAGAACCCTGGCTTACAAATATGGTTATTTTTCGGGAGAATTCTGAAGATATTTATGCAGGAATTGAATGGCCGGCTGACAGTGATGAAGCAAAAAAAGTGATTGAATTTTTACAAACGCAAATGAATGTTAAAAAAATACGTTTTCCGAAACACTGTGGAATCGGTGTGAAACCGGTTTCACAGGAAGGAACATTTCGTTTGGTGAAGGCAGCCATCCAATATGCTATCGATCATGATCGTGATTCAGTGACCCTGGTGCATAAAGGTAATATTATGAAATTTACCGAAGGTGCATTTCGCGATTGGGGATATGAAGTTGCGCGTGAACAATTTGGAGCAAAACCGCTGGATGGCGGGCCGTGGCATGTTTTAAAAAATCCTGATACGGGGAAAGATATCATTATAAAAGATGTGATAGCGGATGCATTCTTGCAGCAAATTTTGATTCGCCCGGCAGAATATAGTGTTATTGCGACGTTAAATTTGAATGGGGATTACATTTCAGATGCCCTGGCGGCGCAGGTGGGAGGGATTGGGATTGCGCCAGGGGCCAATTTAAGCGATACCGTTGCGATGTTTGAAGCAACCCATGGAACGGCTCCCAAATATGCCGGTCAGGATAAGGTGAATCCAGGATCGCTGATTTTATCGGCTGAAATGATGCTGCGGCATCTGGGGTGGAATGAAGCGGCAGATCGGGTCATTCGGGGCATGGAAGGGGCAATTTTAGCTAAAACAGTCACTTATGACTTTGCAAGGCAAATGGAAGGGGCAGAATTGGTGAGTTGTTCAGGGTTTGGGGAGGCAGTGATTAGGCATATGAAATAATCCTAAGCATTGAATCTAGTACCGTTTCCATACTTAACCATAACTCAGGTTATTTATGTTTTTTAATACCTCCTTCCCCTATCCCCTTCCTCCACGAAAAGCACGTGGAGGAAGGGGGACGTTCTAATTCAGCACATCTGTATCGGAGCGTCCCCCCTTCCTCCACGTGCTTTTCTGTTGGAGGAAGGGGAAAGAGGTATAAAATCTGGCTTTTACTTTGGCTGATCCTTCTCTTTGATGAAAATATAGCCAACAATTTAGCGAGGGAAGTCTTATAATTATAGTATGTTTTCACGTTTATTTTATGCCGTAATAGATTTTTTTCTAAAGTAAGGAAAAACAGATAGATATAGGCTATGGTTAAGGTAAGGGTCATGAATATTGAATCAGATACAAGGACAACAACAGAATTACAAGTACAGGAAGCGAAGCCTGAATTAAAGCAGCCGCTCCTCTTCCAGGTCGTCATGCATAATGATGACTTTACGCCAATGGAGTTTGTGGTGGTCGTACTGGAAGTTTTTTTCAATATGGAAAGAACAACTGCCACACGGACTATGTATGAGATCCATACTGCAGGCAAAGCGATTTGTGGAATTTTTAGTAAGGATGTAGCCGAAACAAAAGTGGATCAGGTAATGGACTACGCACGGATGCACGACCATCCTCTATTATGCAGTATCGAATATGCAGCGTAGAGGTGACGTAATCTGACCGATAGGAGGGTGTGCCATGCTAGACAAAGAGCTTGAGTACACGTTGAATTTAGCATTTAAAGAAGCACGTGCTAAACGTCATGAATTTGTGACGGTAGAACATCTTCTGATTGCACTCCTTGAAAATTCCGCCGCATCAGAAGTGTTACGCGCATGTGGTGCCAATATCAACCGATTACGTAATAATCTGATTGAATTTATCGATAGAACGACGCCTTCCATTCCTTCACACGTTCATGACCGCGATACTCAACCGACCCTCGGATTTCAGCGTGTTTTACAGCGCGCCGTTTTTCATGTGCAATCTTCAGGAAAAACTGAAGTCACGGGCGCTAATGTTTTAGCTGCTATTTTCAGTGAACAGGAAAGCCAGAGTGTTTATCTGATTCGTCAGGAAAATGTTAGCCGGTTAGATGTGATCAACTATATTTCCCACGGTTCGACCAAACCACGATCGGGTGGAATGCGCGAAAACGATCAATTTGGCGGGCATTACATGGAAGAAAACGATGGCTTGCAAGAAGAGGCTAATTCGAGTCCGCTTGAACAATTTACAACGAATTTGAATGCTCGAGCTAAATTAAATCTTATCGATCCACTGGTCGGACGTGAAGATGAAATTGAACGTACGATTCAAGTTCTCTGCCGCCGACGTAAGAACAACCCATTGCTGGTAGGCGAAGCCGGTGTCGGTAAAACCGCCATTGCGGAAGGTCTCGCTAAATTTATTGTAGAGAAAAAAGTCCCCAGCATTCTGGATGAAAGCGTTATCTATTCCCTCGACCTTGGCAGCTTGCTCGCCGGCACAAAATATCGCGGCGATTTTGAAAAACGTTTAAAGAGTGTGTTGCATCAGCTTAAAGAACAAAAAGGAGCGATTCTGTTCATTGATGAAATTCATACTATTATTGGTGCAGGCGCTGCATCCGGTGGTTTGATGGATGTATCTAATCTCATTAAACCTCTATTGGCATCCGGCGATTTAACTTGCATAGGATCGACCACTTATAAAGAATATCGCGGCATCTTTGAAAAAGATCATGCATTGGCACGGCGTTTTCAAAAAATCGATGTGAAAGAACCGACTGTTGAACAAACGATTGATATTTTGAAAGGATTGCGCAGCCGTTTTGAATCGCACCATGGAGTGAAATATACGGATGAATCGCTTGAAGCTGCAGCACGTTTATCAACGCGTTATATTCCAGATCGTCGATTACCGGATAAAGCGATTGATCTGGTCGATGAAGTCGGAGCGTATCAATATTTGCTTCCTGAAGCAAACCGCAAAAAAACTATCGAAACCATTGATATTGAAAAAGTGGTCGCGAAAATTGCGCGTATTCCAGAACGCAATGTATCGACCTCTGATCGAGAAATTTTAAAGAATTTAATTCGTGATTTGAAAATGATGATTTTTGGCCAGGATGAAGCGGTTGAAACATTGGGTGCGGCTGTTCGGTTATCACGTTCAGGTTTGCGTGATCCGATTAAACCGATTGGTTCATTTCTCTTTATTGGCCCAACTGGAGTGGGGAAAACCGAAGTATCAAAACAATTGGCTAAACAGTTGGGAATTGAGTTGATTCGTTTCGATATGTCGGAATATATGGAACGACACACTGTTTCGCGGCTGATTGGCGCACCTCCAGGATATGTGGGTTATGATGAAGGCGGTTTGTTGACAGAAGCGGTCAACAAGCATCCGCATTCGATTGTGCTGCTGGATGAAATTGAAAAAGCGCATCCCGATGTATTTAATTTATTGTTACAAATTATGGACCATGGCACGCTGACTGATACGAATGGCAGAAAAACGGATTTTCGTCATGCGATTTTAATCATGACATCGAATGCGGGCGCGGATTTACTTGAAAAAATTTCAATCGGTTTTACGGAACAAGATGGTGCTACCGATGTGCTATCTGCAGTGAATCGTATATTTTCGCCTGAATTTCGTAATCGTCTGGATGGGATTATTCAATTTAAGGCACTGGATACCAAAACGATTTTATATGTGGTCAATAAATTCCTGTTGGAACTTGAAGTTCAATTGGAACCTAAACATGTGGATCTGGATATTGATGATGAAGCACGTGCATGGCTGGCTCGAAATGGTTATGACAAGAAAATGGGCGCAAGGCCGATGGCACGTTTGATTCAGGAACAATTGAAAAAACCGCTGGCAGAAGAATTGCTGTTCGGACGATTAAATAAAGGCGGGCATGTGGTGGTGACGGTGGATGAGGATAAACTCAAGTTTGCGATTGAAGAGCTTGAGGATAATGGGGTGCATTAAGCCCGCCATCCAGCTTAAACATTTCTTAAGTTGCCTGAATTTAACC
This sequence comes from Gammaproteobacteria bacterium, assembly GCA_035478255.1. GTDB lineage: Bacteria > Pseudomonadota > Gammaproteobacteria > DSM-16500 > DSM-16500 > DATIJJ01. The sequence continues at coordinate 2,683 of DATIJV010000075.1, read as the reverse complement.
AAAAATTACAATTTTGTTTTTTTTCTGTCTTTTTAATCTTGCCTTAATCTAATCTTATTAAAATAAGTCTTATTTAATTAAAGAGGCTTGAAATCTTATGCAATCGCAATCAAAGCTTAATTTACCCCAAGAACTTAATTTGAATTTGACAGAAGATTCTTTAATGGACAAATATCCACGCTTGACAGATTTATATATTTATCAAAAACATATTAAGAAAACATATATAACTGGATTACCCATTAATGATGCAAGGCGGGTACAAGCAACAAAACTTAACGAGATTATAGAAAAGAAATCTAAGGCTTTAGGGGATGAAACAATTGCCAGTATACTTGCAATAGAGGCTGCAGACTTTCGTGATGAGGAGGAAAAGGAGGAAAAACTCGTTGTAGAAGAGAAGGAAAATTTTGAGTGGGCAGTGAAAGATTCACTCAGATTAGATGAGATTGAGAGAGAAATTAACGAGAGGGTTTCTATAGCAACTGGCCTGCTCAAAGAGATTTATATTGAAGATGAATATAAGACTGCTTTAGAGGCTTTAGAAAAAGCGACAAAAGCTATTCGAATACGCCTTCCTTTTTTGTCGGAAAATGATTCAGTAAATTATGGACCTTTGAATGAGTTTATTCAACAATTACAGAAATTACAGAGTCAACAAATCCTGGAGAATGATGTTGAAGAAAAAAAGAGTGCTATTTCTCAATTGATTTTGCAGATCTCAGAATGCAATCCTAACGCTAAAGAAACTGATTATATCTCTCAATGTAAGACGAAAATCATTCCACAATATGTCACTACTGCTAAAAAAACAGGTGATTTTGAAGAGCTGGAACTATTAAAGTTAGAATTAGAAGGGATGCTTCATCAACGAGCCCTGGAGAATGCTGCCGAAGAAAAAGCGATTGTTGCTTATCGATTGCTTGGGCAGATATCAGAATACAAGCTGAGCGGTGACGAAGAGGCTTATCTTACTAAATATACTGCGGAGGTAATTCCAGGATATGTCAAGTCTGCTAAAGACTCAGGCTCTTTGGAAGGGCTGAAACTATTAAATGTAGAGCTGCAAGAGATGCTCCAGAAAAAAGAACTCGATAAAAAATTCGATCAGCGTAAGGATATTATTTCATTAAGAAAACTGGTTGATGAGATTGTTAAGCATGAAAGCGATCCTGTAAAGCGGGAAACAATGCGTAAAGGGCTTAATATACAAGTTAATAATCTTCATGGCGACGCTGATTTTTCCAATAATTATCAGATTACAAAGGACTTGTTCACAAAACTGAAAAATGACGCTAAACATAGGGCTGAGGCGTTTGCTGAGCTGATACAACAATTAACCAAAAGTGCACAAAAACAACAAAGACACCAAGAACAAAGAGCCGCCGAAGTTGCTAGAGCCGAAGCTGCAGCTAGTGAAGCGCAGCAAAGGCGTCAGGCTAATGAGGCTGCAAAAGCCAAAACTCTAGCCGATAAAGCTGCAAAAGCCAAAGCTGCAGCCGATGAAGCTGCAAAAGCCAAAGCTGCAGCCGATAGGAAAAAGGCTTTTGATCGCAATGCTACGTTTTTTGCAAGGCGCAAGGATTCTCTTGATGGGTTAGATCAATGGGATGTGGAGCGCCGTACAAAACAATCTGCTGAGGCTGAACAAAAATCTCACGCTGAGCAGAAACAGGAAATGTGTCAAGAAAAATTAACTGCGATGCGCAATAGATTTCTTAGCAGTCATTTAGGTTTTCCTCAAGGGCTTGAACTTTCGGATGGCGCACAGCAGGCTGGAATAACATTGCATCCGTTAGCAGACGTAAGGATCAAAGGTGCTAACGAGCAAAAAAATCCCACTTTGGGCGACAGTGATCTTGATTTAAGGGATGCTGCTCCTAATCGACGGAATAATGGTAGTAGTTCAAATTAAATTAAGAATGTAGGGTGTTGGGAAAGGCGTGCTTTTCTGCCTAAGTCCACCACCCTATCCTGCACTTTTAAGAATTATTGATTATCCGTTTTTCCCGTATTATTTTCAGTCGTTTTACCATCCCGACTACGGAAACTGATACGCCCTTTAGTTAAATCATAAGGCGTTAATTGAACGGTGACTTTGTCACCTTTTAAAATTCGGATATAGTTTTTACGCATTTTCCCGGAAATATGTGCGATCACAACGTGACCGTTATCGAGTTGAACTCGAAACATGGTGTTAGGTAGCACGTCGATAACCGTGCCATCCATTTCAATTTGATCTTCTTTTGCCATAAACCCTTCAACAGTTTTTAAGATAGCTGCAAATCATGCCTTAAAATTAAGAAAGAAGCAATCTAAGCATTTATACCTCCTTCCCCTTTCCCCTTCCTCCAGCGGAAAAGCACCGCTAGAGGAAGGGGGACGCACTCATTCAGCACATCTGTATCGGAACATTCCCTTCTTCCAAATGAAAAGCATGCTTGGAAGAAGGGGACTCTCCGATATAGATTTGCTTAATTAGTAATAGCTCAGCCCCATGGGTTGTCATCCCGGAATTTAGTAGCGCTTAATGAGCACTTTTTGCGAATTTAGCGCTACTTAATGTCCGGGATCTACCCTTATCATTTGGGTGGATCCCGGACATTAACTCACTCTAAATTCGCGAAAAGCGCGAATTAAGAGTGAGTAAATTCCGGGATGACAACCCATGGGGCTGAGCTAT
>DATIJV010000074.1:0-7346 GCA_035478255.1 Gammaproteobacteria bacterium | reverse complement strand
CCTCCACACGCTTTTTGTGGAGGAAGGGGATAGGGGAAGGAGGTATGAAAAATTAACTTTATTGAATAATTTAAAATAAACTGATATACCATTTTAAAAAACAAACACACAAGAGCACGATATGAATACCGTAGATATTTTTATTATTGGCGGAGGGATCAATGGTGCGGCCATTGCGGCAGATGCAGCGGGGCGAGGATTATCTGTTGTTTTATGCGAAAAAGGGGATCTTGCTTCTGCTACTTCCTCAGCCAGCACCAAATTAATTCACGGTGGATTAAGATATCTGGAACTGTACGAATTCGGATTAGTGAGAGATGCTTTAGAAGAGCGCGAAATTTTAATGAAGAAAGCGCCTCATCTTATCACACCGTTAAAATTTATTCTTCCGCACAAAAAGTATTTGCGTCCTGCGTGGTTAATGCGGGTTGCTTTATTTTTGTATGATCACCTTACCGAAGAAAATTCTTTGCCTTTCTCAAAATCCATTAATTTAAAAAAAGAAATCTATGGAAAATCATTAAACGACACATTCTCCAAAGGTTTTTCTTATTATGATTGCTTTACTGATGATGCGCGGCTTACTATATTAAACGCACTCGCCGCAAGAAACAATGGTGCAAACATCTTGACTCGCTACGAATTTCTTTCCGCTCACTCTCACAAAAAAAAATGGAAAATTGAATTTAAAAATACTTTCACAGGAAAAATTTATCATCTTTTTTCGAAAGTTTTAATAAATGCAAGCGGCGCTTGGGTAAATGAAATTCAAAAAAAAATCGATCCTAAAAAAATTATTCCGTATAAATTAGTAAAAGGCAGTCATATTGTTGTGCCTAAACTTTTTGAAGGTGACTTTGCTTATATTTTACAAAATAAAGATAAAAGAGTGGTTTTTGCGATTCCCTATCAGGATGACTGGACTCTGATAGGCACAACAGATTTAAATTTTTCTGGAAATCTTTGTGATAAAATTAAAATTACACCCGATGAAGAAAATTATTTGTGTGAGATCATTAATAAATATTTTAAAAAATCAATTTCTGTCAAAGATATTATCTGGTCTTATTCTGGCGTGCGCTGCTTGCAGGATGAGGATAAGAAAAATCTTTCTGAGATTAGCCGAAATTACAAGATATATCTTGATAGAGAGAACCACCCTCCTCTCTTAACAATTGTCGGCGGAAAAATTACTACACATCGTCATTTGGCCGAAGAAGCGGTTAATTTATTAAAGCCATTTATTTCAGGATTAAAAGCTCCCTGGACTGCTTCTTCGCCACTTCCAAGCGGTGATTTTCCAAATCGTGATTTTGAAGAATTTTTGCGAGAATTTAAGTACCGATTCCCTTGGCTGCCTGAAAAAATATTAAATCGCTATGCCAGAAATTATGGAACTCATAGTTATTTAATTTTGAAAAATGTTAAAAATATGCAAGACTTAGGAGAAGATTTCACAAATGGGTTATATGAAAAAGAATTAGAATATTTAACTCGATATGAATGGGCTTTAACAGTCGATGATATTATATGGCGTCGAACTAAAATGGGACTGGTATTAAGTGAAGCGGCAAAGCGTCAAATATCCGAATGGATAGAAAGGTGCTGGGTCCTTAAGGTAATACTGAGTTCTTAACGGAGATAAAAAATGGCAATTACCCCTTCTAGCATGCTGCCTCTTGGCACAAAAGCACCACATTTTAATTTACCTGATGTTCAATCAGAAAAATCTGTTTCGCTCGACCAATTAAAAGCAAATGCTGCGACTGTCATCATGTTTATTTGTAATCACTGCCCTTACGTAAAGCATATTCAAACCAGGCTGGTTGAAGTGGCAAATAAATACCAAAATCCGAACGTTCATTTTGTTGCAATCAATTCAAATGATGTGACTCAATATCCCACAGACAGCCCGGAAAATATGCGTAAAGAAGCTGAAACGCATCATTACCCTTTTCCTTATCTATTTGATGAAACGCAAACAATAGCCAAAGCTTACCAGGCAGCTTGCACACCGGATTTTTATATTTTTGACAAAAATTTATTGTGTGTTTATCGCGGCCGCTTTGATGGTTCAACACCAGGAAATGATACGCCTGTTACAGGAAAAGATTTATCTGACGCACTGGATGCTTTGCTGCAAAATAAACAGATTAGTCCAGATCAAAAACCTAGCTTGGGTTGCAATATTAAATGGAAATCATGAGAAAATCTATGCGCCAAAAAGTTTTTGTCAATCGTATTTTGAACATGAAAAAAATTAAATACATTGGTGTGGACATGGACCATACCTTAATACGATATCATATTAAAAATTTTGAAGCGCTCGTATACAAGCTCGTTATAGAAAAATTAATTACAATAAAAAATTACCCAGTTGCCTTAAGAAATTTTGAATTCAATTTTTCTGATGCTATCCGCGGTTTAATTATTGATAGTAAAAACGGTAATATTTTAAAATTAAGCCGTTACTCCGCGATCCGAAAAAGTTATCACGGCACGCATGAAATTAGTTTTGCAAAGCAAAAAGAATTTTATCGCAGCATTTATGTTGACTTAAAAGATCCAAATTACATTGCGATTGATACGTCATTTTCAATTGCATTTTGTGTTTTATACGCGCAACTGATTGATCTCAAAGATCAGCAGCCGGATGACTTACCCGCTTATAATATTATTGCGACCGATGTCTTAGGCGCAGTTGATCAGACGCATGCTGATGGAAGTTTGAAAACAGAGATCATTCAACATTTAGATCATTATGTTTTGCAATCGAAAGAGGTTGTAGAAGGACTCCAGCACTACATACATTATGGTAAGAAATTTTTTCTTTTGACGAATTCACAATATATGTATACGGATATTTTGTTAAAACATGCGATCAATCCTTTTTTAAAAGAAGGCGAAAGCTGGCAGGACCTTTTTGAATTTGTCATTACGCTCGCGAGCAAGCCCCGATTTTTTTATGATACGTTATCATTTCTTGCTGTCAATCCAAAAGATGGCGCAATGTCGAATACTTACGGGCCGATTGTTCCAGGGATTTATCAAGGCGGCAGCGCCAGGAAATTTACAGAAGATTTAAAAATTAATGGTGATGAAATTTTATATATTGGTGATCACATTTATGGTGACATTTTAAGGTTGAAAAAAGATTGCAATTGGCGCACTGCTTTAGTTGTGGAAGAATTGGGCGATGAAATTGGATCACAGAAAAAAGCATTTTTTGTTGAGGAAAAAATTACGAATGCGATGAGTTTGAAAAAAATATTAGAACAGGAAAATGTAAGTCTTTATACTCAAAGCATTGATGAGAATTCGCAAAAATATGATAAACAAATTGCAGAAATCCAAATGAAAATTTCAGATCTCGATAAAGAAATCACAAAATTATTGAAAGAAGAACAGGCTTTCTATAATCCTCACTGGGGACGAGTTTTTCGTGCAGGGGCTGAAGAGACCTATTTTGCTTATCAAGTGGATAGATTTGCGTGTATTTATATGGAAAAATTTTCTGATTTGCTTGAACAATCGCCGTTGACTTATTTTCGTGCGAATCGCCGCTTGCTGCCGCATGATACGCTGAAAGACGTTTAACCCGAATTTTTAATACCTCCTTCCCCTTTCCCCTTCCTCCACAAAAAGCATGTGGAGGAAGGGGGACGTTCTAATTAAGCGCATCTGTATCGGAGCGTCCCCCTTCCTCTAAACGCGCTTTTCGTTTGGAGGAAGGGGAAAGGGGAAGGAGGTAAAAAACAAAAAACACGAATTTTATACTTTTCACCGAACACTTACCGAGGAATCCGCGCAACTTATTGATTAATAACACAATTCCTGAAAAATTTGCACGAAAACCCGATTTTCCCCGCTTTTCAGAAAAAAATATGTTATTAATCATACACTTAAGCACTAATTCTCGGTGCCAAATTTAAGTGTAATGCTTCAATAATAGAATTCAATTGAGCTGGAATGTCATTAAAACTGATTTTTTTCTTTGAACTCTCAGCGTACTTCATCCATTCAACCAACAAAGCCGCGCCTGCACTATTTGAAGATCTAATATTTTTCAAATCAAAATTTAATTCTGGCAACGCGGCGAGCAAAGGCAAACTGTTTTTCCATAACATCGGAACGGTCAAAAAATTCAAGTCGCCTGAAATGACCAGACGACCTTCCTCATTCACAATGCCAACCGCTTCATTCATGGAAATTAACTTCCATTATGCTGCTTCAAGACTCTAATCAAACTCGCCATGTTGCTTCTCGCTAATTGATCCGAAAATTGCGAACGAAAACTTTGTAACATGCTGACACCTTCCACTGTCATATCATACAAGCGCCATCCGCCGCCCGTTGATATCAAACTATATCTGACAGAAATCGAAGGGCCATCTGAACGAATAATCTGGCTATTCACGCTCACTGTAGATTTTCCCTCTGAACCTCCGCGTACCGGGAAAAATTTCACCGTCTGGTCTTTATATTCAGCCAGAGCGGATGCATAGGTCCTGACCAATAATTTCGTAAATTCACGCTTAAATTCCTGACGCTCTGACGCACTGGCACTGTTCCAGGTTTGTGGCGGTAAAACTCGTTTGGACATTTCATCCAAATCTGCATGCGGTACAATAATTTTATACGCGAGAGAAAAAACCAGGGAAGGATTTTCCTTGAGAGTTGTTTTTCTGGCTTTAAGACTCGCAATCATTTGATCTGCAACTGATTGCAACATGCTAACCGGATCGCCGCTAGCGGCTTCCGCTGTAACAGGCAATACAGTTAATGCCATATATCCCATCATTAACCAGGAAAAAACTGTAACCAGATATTTTTTCATTTGCTGCTCCTATTTTTTTGCCGCATTATTGTCTGCTGAACTCGAATTACTATTACCAATCTTAAATAACAATTGTCCGATTAATTTTTCTAAAATCATTGCTGCATTGGTATCTTTAATTTCACTGCCATTTTTCAGAAAACTCGAACTATACATCGGGGATATTTCAATATAATTATCACCCAATAATCCCGCCGTCAAAATAGCTGCAGAAGAATCATCAGGGATATCCTTCATAGCAGAGTAAATATGCATCGTCACCACAGCTTTATAACTTGTCGGATCTAATTGAATTGAACTCACTTCTCCAATCGAAACACCACTGATTTTGACAGCCGCTCTTACTTTTAATTGGCCAATATCATCAAAAGCTGCCGTCACATTATAACCTTCTGTTTTAAAAAAACTGGTCAAACCGCTGACTTTAAATGCTAAAACCAGCATCGCGCCTATGGCCGCCAATAAAAATAAACCCACACATGTTTCAATCGTCCGCTGCGATAGCATCACCACCCTCCTATCATCATCGCGGTTAATACAAAATCAAGTCCCAATGTTGCCAGCGAAGAATACACAACCGTACGCGTCGTGGCACTCGCAATACCTGCAGAAGTCGGCTCTGCAAAATATCCCTGATAAACCGAAATCCAGGTGATAACAAAACCAAACACTATGCTTTTAATAATTCCATTCATCACATCCGCATGGAAATCTACCGATGATTGCATATTAGACCAGAATACACCAGCATCCAAACCAATCCATTTCACCCCAACCAGATACGCGCCATAAATTGCTGTCACATTAAAAATAATTGTCAACAAAGGTGTTGAAATAAAACCGCCCCATAATCGCGGAGAAATGACTCGATGCACAGGATTAACTGCCATCATTTCCATACTGGAAAGCTGTTCAGTTGCTTTCATCAAACCAATTTCTGCCGTGACAGCTGAACCTGCACGCCCAGCAAATAATAATGCGGTCACAACAGGCCCCAACTCTCGGGCAACGCTTAATGCGACAAGCGGCCCTAATTCAGCTGAGGCACCAAATTTTGACAAGGTATGATATCCCTGTAAAGCGACAACCATGCCAATAAATAAACTGGATACAATAATAATCACCAGTGATAACACGCCTTCAGCATAAATTTGTTGTAAAACCAGCGGGAAACCTTTTCGAAAATGCGGAACCCTGAAAATCACATGAAATAATAACTGACCTGCTTTGCCATAATCGCGAACCAGTTCAATGCCTGCGCGGCCTAATAATGCAATTTGATTCAGCATGGTTTCACTCCCATCAAATCTTCCTCAAAAGAAAGAGCCGGAAAATGAAAAGGGACTGGGCCATCCGGCAAACCACGCAAAAATTGTTGTAACTGCTCTGACTGATTATGAATAATTTCCTCTGCTGTGCCTTTTCCGATGAGCTTACCATCTGAAATAATATAGACATAATCTGCTATGCTCAAAGTCTCCTGAACATCGTGAGATACGATAATACTGGTTAAACCCAAGGCATCATTCACTGTTCGAATCAGTTTAATTAATACTCCCATGGATATTGGATCTTGTCCCGATAAAGGTTCATCATACATGATTAAAGCAGGATCGAGCGCAATAGCCCGGGCCAATGCAATCCGTCTTGCCATCCCGCCTGAGAGTTCACTTGGCATCAAATCGCGCGCGCCCCGAAGCCCTACCATTTGTAATTTCATCAAAACCAGACTGCGAATCATTCCCTCGGGTAAATGCGTATGCTCACGCAAAGGAAATGCCACATTTTCAAATACATTTAAGTGCGTAAACAAGCCGCCATTTTGAAATAACATGCCCATTTTTTTGCGTAATTTATAGAGCTCAACCAGCGAAAGACGGTGAATATTTTGTCCTGCCACTAAAATTTCACCCTGTTCAGGTTGCAGCTGACCGCCGATTAAACGCAGTAAAGTCGTTTTGCCTGTTCCGCTTGGCCCCATAATCGCAACAATTTTTCCACGCGGAATGACAAGATCGACGTCTTTAAATATTGATCGCCCATTACGTTTAAAATGCAAATGAGAAATTTCAACCAGGTTGTTGGTATCTTTTAGAGACACTATTTGGGAGACTCCAGCACAGAACTTTTGGACGGCGGCGCAAGCGGAACAATTATCCAAAATATAATATAAACAATGACAAAAACGCCTAATCCCAATAAAGTTAATAAGATGAAGAGCAAACGAATCCAGGTAGGGTCTAAATTAAAATATTCTGCCAGACCGCCGCAGACACCTGCGATCACTCTCTGGGTCCTGGAACGGTAGAGACGTCGAGGAGGGTTTATTGTATTCATGAGGGCCCTTAATTTAAGGAATATATTAAGTTGATCATAATAATTTTCAAATATTGTTTCAATTAATAAAATTTTTTTCTTAAATGAAGGTAATTAAGGTAAAATTATAGTATTCATGGTGGACACGGCAAAAAGCAGCCTTTGTCCACCCTACCACATGATTAGACGTAGG
>DATIJV010000073.1:0-8828 GCA_035478255.1 Gammaproteobacteria bacterium | reverse complement strand
CCGATACAGATGTGCCAAATTAGAACGTCCCCCTTCCTCTAAACGCGCTTTTCGTTTGGAGGAAGGGGAAAGGGGAAGGAGGTAAAAAAACACGGATTTTTTATTTTGAGGGAGCATAGATCGTTACATGCTGCTGTCCCGCCGCCTCTCCTTTAATTAGCCCATGCTGCACCAATAAGCTTATGGTATTTACATTCTTGCCTTTCTGCTTTTTTTCAAATTTTGCTACTGCTTGAGCAACATCCTTCAGAAAATTTTGGCTGGTTTGCAATATGTTTCTTAATTCATCAGTAAATGTTTTTGAGCCAGACGAATGAAAAAATTGCTTATCATAACTCGCTAAAAAAGCAGTGACTTGGGCCCTGACACGAGTCTTCTTAGCTTTATATTCTTCAACCGTCTCAGCAAGACGATTTTCACTGCCCCGCACGGTGACAAATGGACGGTTATCCAAAAAAGAAAGAATCTTCTGAAATTCTACAGGAGCGCACTTAGCAAAAACATTACCTTTTCCCGGAGCATGGTATGCCTTGATCAATTGAAAAAAGGCACATTTATTGACTTCCGCCATTTCCAAGGTCTTCTGCATAAGATAGTTAAAGCCCTCTTTAGGATGCTCCCCATGTAATTTCACTGCTAATGTTTTAGGATCAAGATGGCTGTTGACATGTTTCACTTCCAAATCAACATTATTGCTGTAAAGTATCGCTAACATTCTTGGATCATTTTTCTTGACTGCCACGTGCGCTAGCGTATCACCTTGCCTCTGTGGTGCATTACATATAGTCGGTTTAACCTTTGCTTTTAACAAAGCATCAGCAGCCATGTAACAATCATGAACCACTGCTGAGCGTAATGTTACTTCATACCCCTCTGGATTCCCGGCCCTCGCTATAGCATTAACAATGTCATTTTTTTTGTTAGCGGCCGCTTTAAACAATACATTCTCAAACCCATACTCACACTGCTGTGTTACTTCGGGACCAATCGCTCCAGCAATCATTTCTACACAGGAGAAAAGTCCTAAATCATACGCCAATTCAATGGGCGTTTGTCCGGTTTTATTTTTTTTCCCTAAATAGAGAATATTCTCTTCATTATGTCGTAAATTTCGTAACAGTAAGTGCAACAAAGGCACTCCTTTTTCGGGATTCTGAGAAGCCGCTCTGACTGCAGCATGCAAGCATCCCTCTTCGCCTTTCTTCGTCGGATCATTTAACCAGTCAGTGCCTTCTTCTAATAAGAGCATAACAAAATTAAATTTGCCGGCTTTAATCGCGGTCAATAACATTGATTCCAGTGTGTTTTTTCTATTGTTTTTTCTGCTGCCGGGAACAAGAACCTCTGCGCAATCCCATGCACCCAACTCAACAGCCAATTCCAGAGGAGTTTTTTTATCAGAATTTAGCCTACCTCCATCGCAGCCATAGAGTACAAGCGATCCAAGCATTTGTGGATTTCTATTTATGACTGCCAGATGTAGTAATGTATTTTCATCCATCCTCCAGTGAAGTTTTGCTCCTGCTTCCAATAAAGCTAATAACGCCTTGTTTATTTTCTTTTCTTCCTCTTCAGTACCCCTAACTTTATGGCCCCAAACAAGGTTCAGTAACGCACCAGCGTAATGGCCAGAATCCTCCTCATCCGCTTTTTTAAACTTGGCAATCTCATAAACAGCATCCCAGCGTTTTAAAATACTAGCATACCGAATAAGAGTAACAGGTTCTTTTGGGTGCCATTCTGCACAGACCGATGTTTCACTCAGATCAACATCTTTCAAAAGAGGTAAATGATCTTTGAAATCAGCTGTACCTGCTTGAAGGATACAAAATAATTGGGTTCTAGGATTCATGCAAAACTCTCCTCCAGTCTGGATTATAATTTTGGCCTAATTTTATCCGATTAGTATTAAAGAAATCTTAAATATTGGAGCAGGTGTAAATAAGCTGAGAGCTATAGTTTTTTACTGAGAATTTGAAATAATCTTGTTATTAATCAATATGTTGCGATATCAAAATGCCAAAAAACCCGTTTTTTGGTATTTTTTCTGAATTTTTTCGAAAATTGTGTTATTAATCAATATGTTGCGATGATTTTCCGTGCAAGCATTCGGTCAATGGCGTGAGCTTAAATCTAATGCGTCATTGCGAGCCGTGCTTTTCGGCGAAGCAATCCAGGCTTTTAAAAACCTGGATTGCTTCGCTTCGCTCGCAACGAAGCCTGGATTGCTTCACCCGCAAAAGGCGCGGGTTCGCAATGACGAGTTTCAATTTAGCAGCATGCTGGTATGACCGAATACTTACGATTTCGTGCAAGCCATATCCTGACCGCAGCAAGTCGGAGATTTAATCATCCCGCAACCTTTAGGACATTTCGCCACTTGAACTTCTTCGCCTGAATTTGACGTAATCATATCTTTGACCAGCGCAGCATTACACTTGGAGCAAGTCAATCCCTTAACTCCCATGCCGCATTTATTGCACGTACATTCCATAAAATTTTCTCCTTAATAAACTACTTTTTAACAAACTCACCCTGTGCATTCAAAATATAATCCTGACCATTATGCGTAAACATCACCAAATTCTCAAATCGCAGCGAACCTTCGCGTATTTTAACAAGCGGATTACCCACTGTATCTTTGGGAGCTGATTCAGCCAGAGAAATGATATCATTTTGATTAATTTTAACGGTTAAATAAGCATGCTGCTGTTTATTCGCTTTCGTTCGGATTAACGATTCAATAAAACTTCGTTCATGATAAATCGGGCGATTAATGCTGTATTCATAAAAAACGCGGGGAGTCAGTAAAGTCAACCAGGACCGCAAAAGCGCGCCTTGCGCATTATAAAGATAAACATAAGCCAAGGTTTTATCTTTCACATCTTCTTGCTTCTCGACGGGTTCCTGTGTCTTTAACACGCCAGCCTGCTCTTCCAGATGCGTCAACAAACCCTGCAAACGGTCACGCACGAAACGAAATTTCTGAGCTACATCATATTTTATCCGCAAATCATTATCATATTGAATCGTATCACGAATCAGTTGAATGAGTTTTTCGTATTCCTGAATTTCATCTTGAATCGACATCTGTATTGATCAACCTTTATAGTGCCTGGTTGTGAGGTTATAATAATTTTTTGGAAGAATCAATTAATGCAGTTTCCTCAATGATTTTGCTGATTTTATTAATGTGCAAAGATGTTTCCAGCAGATATTGCACGGACTTGGGCGGCCCGCTGGATTCTGCCTGAACGGGCGCTGCATTTTGCAATCCCATTGCCAAGTTATACGCCTGATTGGCAATTTCATGTAATGCATTTTTTACTGCACTCATTTCATTTATAGTCGACATACAGCTCACTCGTTTTTTAATTCTCTTTTTAGGATAGCATATTGAAAGCCTGCTGTTTTAACCTTCAGATTCAGATGCTTCCTGTTTATTTTTATTAAGATACGGATCGCCCAATTCTTTATTGCGCTGAATCAGATAGGCACGCCGCTGCAAATAGGCATCTCGCAAGAATGCATATCGATCAATCGAAACTTGTTCCATGACATTTTCATAACTCAATAAATCCGCTCGACGCGCAACCACGCCCAAGCCATATATTTCATAACGTCGAATCGGCGGATGAATATAAGGATAAATGGAAAACGCATAATAATCGATGGGAATACCCACTGCATCGCGCGGTGTACTCGGGCCAAAAAACGGTAATACCAGATAATTTGATTTTGTATAGCCCCACTGTGCCAGAGTCAAACCAAAATCTTCTGTGTTTGGATCAAGCCCAATCTCTGTGGCCACATCAAAAAAACCTAATATTCCAATCGTAGAATTGATGACTAAACGCCAGGTGTCGCTAGTCGCCTGATAAATATTTCCCTGCAATACATCATTAATGACAGTTGGAATGGTATCAATATTGCCATAAAAATTTTTGATGCCTTTTCGTATGGGATTAGGAATAATTTTGTTATAAACAGTCGCGACAGGTTTTAAGATCAGTTTATCCAGCACTTCGTTAAAAGTGTAAATGGCGCGATTAACAGGTTCGTAAGGATCACTGATTTCAAGAGCAGGCGGGGTTTCTTCCGAAGCAGCTGTTTGTTCATGCGTCACAGACTGTTTGTTATCCATTGACTGTTCATCGGCTGCAAATGCATGGCTCATTACGCAAAATACTATCATCATGCCGAGCAGTCTTGTTTTTCTTTTTTGAGCCATATTGAACATCCGGGAATCTATTGAACATAGTGTAGCTTTATGCACGTCTGCTGCCAATAAGATTATTTAGGGCTATATCTTTAGTAACTTCGCTGTCATGCCAGCATGCTTTTAGGCATCCAGTGTTTTTAAAGGCGCTGGATGCCAGCTAAAAGCATGCTGGCATGACATGACTTTTCTTTTATTAAAACACTCACTTGTTTATAATCCCTAATTTTATGGAAAACTGCTATGCATCGACCACGTCCCTTTGCCCTAATTATTTTAGATGGCTGGGGCCATCGAGAAGAACCCAGCGCAAATGCAATTGCTCAAGCTAAAAAACCGCACTGGGACTCGCTTCTGGCAAATCATCCGCACACGCTCATTTCAGGGTGCGGTGCCTGCGTCGGGCTGCCGGATGGGCAAATGGGTAATTCCGAAGTCGGCCATTTGAATATGGGTGCGGGTCGAATTGTGCATCAGGACCTGACGCGCATCGATCTTGCGATAAAAAATGGAGAATTTTTTATTAATCCCATTTTAACATCCGCTGTAGATCAAGCCGTAAAATCCAAGCAAGCGATTCATATTTTGGGCTTGCTTTCACCTGGCGGCGTGCACAGCCATGAAGAACACATTCAAGCGATGATCAAACTCGCCCACACGCGCGGTGCATCTAAAGTTTATTTTCATGCTTTTTTAGATGGACGTGACACACCTCCGAAAAGCGCAAAATCTTCTCTCAGCGCACTCGAAAAATATTGCAGCGAATTAAAATGCGGAAAAATTGTATCGCTCATCGGACGCTTTTACGCAATGGACCGTGACAAACGCTGGGAACGTATAGAAAAAACTTACGATTTGTTGACACAAGGAAAAGCTTTGTTTCATGTAAAAGATGCAGTCAGTGGATTGGAATTAGCGTATCAACGCGGCGAAACAGATGAATTTGTAAAAGCTACCAGCATTCATGCAGAAGATGCCTCACCCATTTTTATCAATGATAACGATACCGTGATTTTTATGAATTTTCGGGCAGACCGTGCACGTGAAATAACACGCGCATTAACAGACAAAAACTTTAACGGATTTACCCGAAAAATCTGGCCAAAAATTCATTTCGTCACATTGACAGAATACGATTCGACTTTCGATGTCAAAATTGCGTATCCGCCTGAACGTCTCGATAATATTTTAGGACAATACTTAAGTTCGCTCAATTTGCAGCAGTTACGTATTGCAGAAACTGAGAAATACGCGCACGTCACTTTCTTTTTTAATGGCGGCATTGAACATCCTTATCCAGGCGAAGATCGTATTCTAATTCCTTCGCCGCACGTTCTGACTTATGACTTAAAACCTGAAATGAGTGCGTATGAAGTAACAGATGCGCTGATAAAAGCAATTGAAAGCCAAAAATACGACGTGATTATCTGTAATTTTGCAAATCCTGACATGGTCGGCCACACAGGAAATTTGCCTGCTGCCATTCAAGCGATCGAAACCATCGACACCTGTCTTGGAAAAATTATTCCAGCGCTTAAAAAAGCAGGCGGTGAAGCATTAATTACCGCCGATCATGGCAACGCTGAAATGATGTTTGATGATAAAACAGGGCAGCCGCATACTGCACATACGCATGAATGGGTGCCGCTTGTTTATGTTGGATCACGGCCTGCCAAAGTGAATAAAAAAAATGGGATATTATCCGATATTGCACCGACCATGTTATATTTGATGGGATTGGCGCAACCGCAAGAAATGACAGGAGAGACAATATTCAAATGGAACGTGCACGAAATATTTTAGTTTTATTTTCTGTCTTTGTGCTGACACAAATTGTCTACGCGGAAAATATTAAAATAAAGCTTTCAGAAGTGAAAGGACAAATACAATCACTCGAAAAAACCATCGCACGAAATCAAGAAGAAGGTGCAACTCTCGAACAGCAATTAAAAACAGCAGAACTTTCTATTGGCAAGTCCAGCGAGCAAATCGCGCAATTCACCAAAGAATTGGCGAAACAACAACGCATTCTGAATGAATTAAACTTCACAAAACAAAAAACAGAAGATGCATTAATCACACAAAATCATGCACTGGCCGAACAATTACGTGCGGCATATCGATTAGGCACGCAAAATCAATTAAAAATTATTTTTAATCAGGAAAATTTGACTGCCACAAATCGGCATTTAATCTATTACAAAACACTCAACACAACACGGGTAAAATTGATTAATGATATTCAACAAAATCTTGATTTGCTGCAAAAAACAATTCGGGAATCTGAAACGCATCAGCAAACATTAAAAAAGCTGATTGCAGAAAAAGAACGCCGGCAAAAACAACAGCAACGAATTTTAAGTCAAAGAAAACAGCTGATTTCTGCTTTGCAATTACAAACTCAAAACAAACAGCAGAAAATTGAATTATTAATGGCTAATCAGAAAGCCTTACAGGAAACCATTTCCCGTTTGACCCAAAAAGAGATTGCTTTGCCTGGCCAGGCCTTTAACCAGCTGCAAAAAAAGCTATCCTGGCCGCTTAAAGGCCCGCTTGTCAGTTCTTTTGGGAGTTTATTGAATGAAGGCAGCCAGCGCCAGAATGGGGCCCTCATCAAAGCGCCGATAGGCACGCCTGTGCATGCCATTTATTCCGGTAAAGTGATTTTTGCAGACTGGTTAAGGGGATTTGGGTTATTAGTCATTATTAATCATGGACATAATTATATGAGTCTCTATGCTCGCAACCAATCCATTTCTGCCAAAATGGGACATTATGTGCATACTGGAGAGGTGATTGCCTTAAGCGGTAACTCGGGCGGTTACGAGAACCCGGGTCTTTATTTTGAAGTACGTCAAAATGGTGCTCCCGTCAATCCCGCTATCTGGTGTCGGTAATTTCCATGAAATTACGCTATACTTAAGTCATGAAGGCGTTAAAAAATCCCCTGTTATCCTTGACCTAAAGGAATACACTTATGAGACGCTATCTTTCTTTTTTCATCATCAGTTTATCCAGTCTGGTTGCTTTTATTTTTCTGTTCACGCATAACGCGCTTGCCTTTAAAGAAGAAACCGATACCAATGCGATGACGGCAAAAATCGGTCTCGATGGTAAAAATAAAAATGATGCGCTGCAAGAAAATGACGTCTCGCGTTTCACCAATGCCATTTCGCAAATTAAAGATTTTTATGTTCAACCGATCAGCGATAAAAAATTATTAGAAGATGCCATTCGCGGTATGTTGACGGGCCTTGATCCGCATTCTGAATATCTGGATGAAGATTCTTATAAAACTTTATTGATGACGACGAGCGGTGCATTTGGAGGTTTAGGCATCGAAGTCACCGGCGAGTATGGTGTATTAAAAGTTATTTCGCCGATTGATGATACGCCAGCATCGAAAGCAGGCATTAAATCGGGTGATTATATTGTTGCAATCAATAGCAAGCTGGTCAATGAAATGACCTTAAATGAAGCCATTGACAAAATGCGCGGTAAAAAAGGCACGGATGTTTCTTTAACGGTTTTGCGCAAAGGGGAAAAAGCGCCGTTGAACTTTAAGTTAATTCGCGATGATATTCACATTGTTAGCGTAAAAAGCAGGATTTTGGAAAATGGTTTTGGTTATGTGCGAATCAGTGAATTTCAGGAACCGACGACTGAACTCATGGTCAATTCGATTAAAAAAATGCAGCAGGAAGCCGGTGGAAACTTAAAAGGATTAGTATTGGATTTACGCAATAATCCGGGAGGCTTACTGGAAACAGCCGTCCAGGTTGCTGATGTATTTCTTGATCCGAAAAAAATAAATAATTTATATAATGATCGTATTGTTTATGCGGAAGGACGCATTCCGAGTGCGAAATATGATGCAAAAGCAACCTCAGGCGATATGTTGAAAGGAATTCCGATAGTCGTGTTGATTAACGAAGGTTCAGCTTCGGCATCAGAAATTGTCGCGGGCGCGCTGCAGGATTATCATCGAGCTGTCATTGTTGGAATTACCAGTTTTGGCAAAGGTTCAGTGCAAACAGTATTGCCGCTCGATAGTACACATGCTATCAAATTGACGACAGCGCTTTATCACACACCATCAGGACGATTGATTCAAAATAAAGGGATTACGCCTGATATTGTGGTAGAAAATTTGCAGATTAGTGGAAATAAGGCAGATAATCCAATGATTGCACCGATCAGGGAATTTGAATTGAAAGGACATTTGCCAGTTCCAGGCAGTACGGATGCGGATAGTTTAAACATTACAGATACTTCACGCAGCGGAGCAAATCTGGCACGTACGGATTTTCAATTGTATCAGGCACTGGAAATTTTAAAGACGATGAATATGCTAGGGCAAAATAATGGAGCAGCGTCTGCAGGTACAACTGCAATGACTAAAAAATAATTTTACCTCCTTCCCCTATCCCCTTCCTCCAAGCGAAAAGCACGCTTGGAGGAAGGGGGACTCTTCGATACAGATGAGCTTGATTAGAGCGTCCCTTTCTCTAGCCGTGCTTTTCCTGCTTACACAATTCGATACAGATGCACTTGATTAGAGCGTCCCTTTCTCTAGCTGTGCTTTTCCTGCTTACACAATTCGATATAG
>DATIJV010000072.1:0-2046 GCA_035478255.1 Gammaproteobacteria bacterium | reverse complement strand
CGAATTAAGCGCTACTAAATTCCGGGATGACGCTCTAATCAGCTTTCGCTTAACTTAATGGCAGTGGGGGAAAGGGGAAGGAGGTAAAAAAAAAACTAATTGATGACACGCCCTAATCGTTTCTGTTTTTTTCGAATTCATAACAAGGAAAAACAGCAATCATTGGTTGCTCATAAGGATGCGATTTTTTTATTGCTTTAATTACATCGTCAAGAATTGAACGAGAACAAGGAACTTCGATACGTTCTTCAACAACCATTTCTATCACTTCATTCTTACCAATAAAAGGGCTTGATCCTTTATTTGGCATAAAACGACCCATTCCTTTAGTAGAAAAACTGCAATGAGAGTAATTTCCAATTTTACCAGCTCCAGCATGACCAATAGCTTCTCGAACAGAATCTGCATGAGATTCAGGAACAGTAGTAACAAGTGTTACAAAATCTGATAATTCCAATGGTTTATCTCCATATACGCGCTTAAGTCTTTAAATAATTTAACGGATTAACAGGCTGCCCGTTTTTACGCAATTCAAAATGCAGCATCGCTTGATGCAGATTGAAACTTCCCATCTCTGCAATTTTTTGATGCGCATTAACACGCTGCCCTTCTCTGACAAACACCAAACTATTGTACGCATACGCAGAAAGATAATGGCTGTTATGTTTGATAATAATTAAATTTCCATAACCGCGTAATCCATTTCCACTATAAACAACTATCCCCGGCGCAGTAGCATAAATAGAAGTTCCCACATGGCCGCCAATATTAATGCCTTTATTCAACTGAGAATATCCCTGAGTCAGCGGACCTGAAGCTGGCCAATTCCATTTCAGAACAAGTGTATTCGGTTCTCGTTCCACCACATGAACAGGCGCACTATTCTGAATTATTTTTTTCGATTGATTTTTTGAAATAGAAAATAATTTATCACTCAAATAAATTCGCTGTCCAGAAACAACATGATACGGCGGCGACATGTGATTTAATTTTGCGAGATAACGATAATCCTGGCCATACCGCCATGCAATAGAATATAACGTTTCTCCCGAGGAAACATGATAGGTTCCATTACGCGGAATACGCTCAATCGCTGCAATATCCGTCACCGGCGCGTAATGGGTTTCACTGCTGCAAGCAGCTAATGCAGCAATCAAAGAAACTATTGCAATAAATTTTTTATGCCATTTCAAGCAGCTTCACCCATCCCGACAATTGCTCGAATACTTTGTAATGAGTCAAATCCAATTGCAACGGTGTAATCGAAACATAACCTAAATTGACAGCATGAAAATCAGTTCCCGGGCCTGCGTCTGCTTCCGGCCCCGCCTGTCCAATCCAATAAATTTTTCGACCGCGAGGATCAACCGTTTTAATTGTGGGTTCTCCCACATGGCGTGTGCCCAAACGTGTCACCTGAAAACCTTGAATATTGGCTAAAGGTAAATCCGGCACATTGACATTCAAAATCGTATCGCGCGGCAATGGATCTTTACGTAATTTTAAAACTAATTGTTTTGCAATGTGTGCAGCAGTATCGTAATGCTGGCATTTCGGCCCCGCAAGAGAAACTGCAATAGCCGCTATTCCTAAAAACCGCCCTTCCATTGCTGCTGCCACCGTTCCAGAATACAAAATATCATCACTCAAATTAGAACCTTCATTAATTCCTGATACCACCATGTCCGGCATTTCCTTTAATACACCGGTAACACCCAGATGCACACAATCCGTCGGTGTGCCGTTTACACTGATAAAACCATTTTCTCCCGTTGTCATTCGCAGCGGATTGTTTAATGTGAGAGAATTACTTGCACCGCTTCGATTACGATCAGGCGCAACCACAATGACATCTGCGATTTCTTTTAATGCTTTGGCTAACGCACTAATTCCTGGGGCTAAAAATCCATCGTCGTTACTGATTAAAATTTTCATAAGTTACAGTACCTTATTCTGATAATCTGTAAGTATTCGGTGATCTCATACCAGTATGCTGCTAAATTGAAATGCGTCATTGCGAGCCGTGCTTTTCGGCGAAGCAATCCA
>DATIJV010000071.1:0-27562 GCA_035478255.1 Gammaproteobacteria bacterium | reverse complement strand
TAAGAGTGAGTAAATTCCGCGATGACAACAAGATGACAACAAATGGGGCTGAGCTATTACCTTTTTTACTGCTTATTACCTTACAGCCCGCGCCAATCGTGGGCTGGAAAGGTGGCTAAATTCCTTAGCTTGATGCCTATGCCCTTTCCCCTTCCTCCACACGCTTTTTGTGGAGGAAGGGGAAAGGGGAAGGAGGCATTAAAAATTTAATTTTCGTTATTACTTTTACTTTTTTCCCCATAAATATCTTCACCCGCCAATTTTTGCTTGTTATTCTCGCCCGAACCTGACTTATGGGAACGATGTCTTGAGAACCGCTTATGACGGCGATGCTTCGCAGGATGACGTGATTTTCTATCATTGTTATCGCTAGATTGCGGCTGCTCGGATGTTTGAGTCGGAGCAGGGCTTTCAATGACTACCGGTGAAACAGGAATAATTGCCGTTTCTTGATGTTTCTGCTCAACACGCGGTGGCACTTCAGAAAAATGACTTAACTGCTTTTCTTTTTTATGCTGAGAATGATCGGTCGTATTAACCATTGGTACAGGCGCCTGGGATGCGGTGTGTTCTGTCATAGGTTGCGAAGTTTGTTCCCGCGAAGGCGTGTGATGATGGCGTTCTGCATGCCGATGATCAGTATGTTTTTGCGCTGGACGTTCTCTTGGATGTGATTCCTGGTGTTCAGCAGGTCGAGAATGTCTTTGATGATGGTCATGCTCGCCGTGCTGTCTTCTATGTGGTCCGCGGTGTTTATTGGGATAGGGACGATGTTTGCCGCGATAAGGTGGATGGGAGCGTCTGCCATCAGTGCGCATAGTTGGCTTTCTGGTTTTTTGTGCTTCTGGTTCTTTTTTTAAAAAACCGAATAAACGTTTTAACAAGCTCTGACCAGACTTGACTACACTGGAAGAAGGTGTCGGGGTTGGCTGCTCAATGACCATGCTCTTGATAACAGGTTCTTGATGCGTGCGAATAGCTGTCTGTCCCACAATGATGGATTCTGCTTCAGGTTTGATCGCCAGTTTATAACTCAAGATTTTTTCATCGTGCTCACTTAAATCAGAAAGACGAATACGTTCGACTTCATATTGCGGTGTAATAAAGTGCGGATTCGGCACGATAATGACCGCGACTTTTTGGCGTTCTTCAATGTTGATGATAGCTTGACGCTTTTCATTCAACAGAAAAGTTGCGATCTCAATGGGTAACACAGCGCGCACCTGGGCCGTATTTTCTTTTAAGGTGTGTTCTTCGATGATGCGGATAATAGATAAAGCCAGTGATTCGATTCCACGGATTGTTCCCTGACCTAAACAACGAGGGCAACTGATTTGGCTGGATTCACCCAGTGATGGACGCAAACGTTGCCGCGACATTTCTAGTAAACCAAAACGGGAAATACGACCGATTTGTACGCGTGCACGATCCATAGATAAAGAATTTTTCAATTGTTCTTCGACTTCGCGTTGATTTCGTGCAGGAGTCATGTCGATAAAATCGATGACAATCAAACCGCCAAGATCGCGTAAACGCAATTGACGTGCAATTTCATCAGCAGCTTCCCGGTTTGTTGTCAGTGCAGTTTCTTCGATATCACCCCCTTTTGTTGCGCGAGCAGAATTGATATCAATAGAAACCAGTGCTTCTGTGTGATCAATAACAATTGATCCGCCTGATGGTAATCTGACTTCTCGCTGAAACGCGGATTCAATCTGGCTCTCAATCTGGAAGCGTGTAAATAATGGAGTTGGATCTTTGTAAAGTTTGACGCGATGAATAAAATCAGGACGAACTAATTTGATGTGATTGGTGATTTCTTCATAAACATCGGGATGATCAATGAGAACTTCATCAATATCTTTGCGTAAATAATCACGTACCGCGCGGATAATCGTATTGCTTTCCTGATAGACGAGGAAGGGAGCGGGGCGATTATGCGTCACTTTCTGAATGGAATCCCAGTGCCGCAACAGAATATCCAAATCCCATTGCAATTCTTCAAAACTTTTGCCGCTGCCAGCGGTGCGCACAATAACGCCCATTCCTTCGGGAAGATTTAATGCCGAAAGATTTTCGCGTAAATCGGTACGTTCATCACCTTCAATGCGGCGGGAAATTCCGCCAGCTCGAGGATTGTTGGGCATTAAAACTAAATAAGAGCCGGGTAAAGAGATGAAGGTGGTCAGGGCTGCGCCTTTGTTTCCGCGTTCTTCTTTATCAATTTGAACGATCAGTTCCTGGCCTTCTTCGAGTACTTCACTGATGGTTGGGCGTTTGCCAGTATCAACGTAAGATTCTTTGAAGCAGGAGCGTGCGACTTCTTTCAGCGACAGAAAACCATGACGGCCGTCTCCAAAATCCGCAAACGCGGCTTCCAGGCTGGGTTCAATTCTAGTAATACACGCTTTATAAATGTTTGACTGTTTTTGTTCGCGAGTAGAAGATTCAATGATTAAATCATAGAGGTGTTGACCGCTTGCCAGCGCAATTCGCAACTCTTCGTTTTTATGAGTTGCATTAATAAGCATTCTTTTCATAGCTACCTTTTTTTTAAATAATCCAAAGGCGCTCCATCATTTGCTTACTACTAGGCCTTGCAATTCAGGCGAATAAGATGTTTCTCGCTTGTTTTTCATATTTCAGAACTCATCAGCGTGTTTTTCATAGTTATCATGAACGCTGGTCGATTGATTTTTAAACCATCATCTAAATCTTTGCTCTAAAACCTAGTGCAGTCACATGTGTGCTGGAGCGCAAGTTAAAAATTTCGATATTCAGACAGCTTCAAGATCACCCTCGAGGATGATTAATTTTGGTATCATTTGAGTCCAATTAATTCTATTATGTGCTATCGTTTAAGCGTCGAATACCGCTAAATAATTTTACCTATCAAGGCGTTAGCGAATATACCAGCATTTTGTTTTTATATCAATCGCTTGATGTGAGAATGTTTGTTATAAATTTTAAAGTAATGCTCGCAGATGGTCTTGTAAGTATAGGATTGATATGAAAAAATCTGTACAATATATAACAATTGAGTCTGATTATGCCAATCAGCGTATCGATAATTTTTTAGTAACAAAACTAAAAGGGGTGCCCAAGACGCGGATTTATCGGCTTTTGCGAAAAGGTGAGGTGCGAGTCAATAAAAAACGAATTGAACCCAGTTATCGTTTACAGGCGGATGATCTGGTTCGCATCCCGCCTGTGCATCTGGCTGAACGAACAACGCCTGAGCAACCGGGACGTTCTTTGATCAAAACATTATCAGAGCGTATTCTTTATGAAGATAAAAATTTACTCATTATTAATAAGCCTTCGGGCATACCTGTGCATGGAGGAAGTCAGGTAAAAATTGGCATTGTTGAAGCCCTGCGTGCGATGTATCCCAAGTTACCTCATCTGGAATTAGCGCATCGTTTGGATGCGGATACCTCAGGCTGTTTGGTCCTTGCAAAAAAACGCAGCATATTAAAAGAATTACATGAGCTGCTGCGAACCGGAAAAGTTCAAAAAATTTATCTGGCTTTAACTAAAGGCCACTGGAAAACAACGGAGTTGACTGTTGATGCGCCTCTACAAAAAAATTATTTGAGCAGCGGCGAGCGAATTGTTCGGATTAATCAGGAAGGTAAGGCATCTTTGACCGTGTTCGATCCTATAGAAACTTTTCCCGATTGTATGCTGGTTGAGGCACATTTGCATACGGGCAGGACCCACCAGATTCGCGTGCACGCGCAATATCGCCATCATCCTATCGCGGGTGATGAAAAATATGGTGACAGGGAATTTAATAAAAAAATGCGGCAGAGGGGATTAAAACGGTTATTTTTGCATGCGAAGTCCATTGAATTCGTCTTACCATCCCTTGAGCAAACAATAAAAGTTGCTGCGCCATTAGATAATGATTTATTGAATATTTTAGAGTCTTAAATATTTGACAGCCTGTCTGCATGCGCATACAATCCCGCAGCTTATGGACAATTTACCTTTAAAAGTTGATCCTTTCCGCTTTTCAGATAATTCGTTAAGCTTGGAGGGAAAGCTATTAATCAAAGACATGCCGCGTCTTTTCCCATCCTTAAGCTCGGATGAGGGAGAAGTCGTTGTCAATTTGAAATTTGGGGTGGATGAAGAAGGTATACGAAACGTAAAAGGGCATATGGAAACTTGCCTGATATTGCAATGTCAGCGTTGTCTCGAGTCTTTCAAATATGAGATAATTGGCGACTTTATGCTGGCGATTGTACGAACAGAGAAAGAAGCAGAGCGGCTACCTGAAAGATATGATCCTCTTTTGGTGCCAGACCTTTCACTGATTTTAAGTGATATGGTTGAAGATGAGTTAATCATCAATTTGCCAATTGTACCGATGCATAAAATAGATAACTGTAAGGTGAAACAATCGCTTGAATCATATTCGAATGACGCTGTTACAGAAAAAGAAAGTCCGTTTAAGAACCTAGAATCATTGCGCTCAAAACGCGATAGCAAATAGTGAGGAATCAAGCTCATGGCAGTTCAAAAAAGTCGTAAATCTCGTTCCAGACGCGGTATGCGTCGTGCGCATTCCGCTTTAAGTGATGCAGCACTTTCTGTCGATGCAAGAACAGGAGAAACTCATCGTCGTCATCATGTGAGTACGAATGGTAGTTACAAAGGCCGTCAGGTCATTGTTAAAGACCGGGTAGTTGAAGAAGAAAACGACGAAGAGTAATCCGTTTGAAAAAAATAACTATTGCAGTTGATGCTATGGGAGGTGATCATGGTCCTCCCGTGATCGTACCCGCATCGTTGCTGGTATTGAAGAAATACCCAACGCTAAACCTTGTTTTAGTGGGTGATAGTGAAACTCTGCAAAAAAAATTGCAGCGCCAAAACTATGATCCAGCGAGGCTGCAGATTCAACATGCTTCTCAGCGTGTCGAGATGGATGAATCGCCGTCTCAGGCATTGCGTTTGAAAAAAGATTCTTCTATGCGGGTTGCCATTAATCTCGTTAAAACCGATGCTGCAAAAGCATGTGTGAGTGCGGGAAATACGGGCGCTTTAATGGCAACTGCGCGATTCGTATTAAAAACACTGCCTGGAATTGACCGCCCTGCCATCATTTCAACTTTCCCCACTTTATCTCGAAAAAATATGCGCATCCTGGATTTGGGAGCCAATGTGGATTCTACTGCAGAACATTTATTTCAATTTGCAGTCATGGGATCGGTTTTGGTGTCTGCGCTTGATAATATTCAAACCCCGAAAGTATTTTTGTTGAATATTGGACATGAAGATATCAAAGGAAATGAGCTGGTGAAAGAAGCTGCGCGATTACTCAGCCGCACGCAAGCAATTAATTACGCGGGCTATATTGAAGGAGATCAAATTTATCAGGGTGATGCCGATGTGGTAGTTTGTGATGGTTTTGTTGGAAATGTTGCACTGAAAGTCAGTGAAGGGGTCGCTATTTTTATTCGTAATTTATTGAAAGAAGGGTACACTCGCAATATATTTACCAAATTAGCTGCGCTCATTTCACTGCCCATTTTAAAATCGCTGGTAAAACGAATTGATCCTGACCGCTATAATGGCGCCTGTTTTATTGGATTGCAGGGAACGGTCATTAAAAGTCATGGCGGAGCCAAAATTCAGGCTTTTGCTCATGCCATTGAAGAAGCAATTGTACAGGTAGAAAAAGATATTCCGAACCGTATTAGTGCCGAGGTAGAGCAGCTCTTAAAACAGCAAACTTAAAAGAGGTGTACCTGTTATGACGTATTCACAGATTTTAGGGACTGGCAGTTATCTGCCTGAGAAAATTCTGACAAATTTTGATTTGGAAAAAATGGTTGATACAACCAATGAATGGATTGTGGAGCGTACGGGTATTCATAAACGTCATGTGGCAGAAGCGCATGAAAGTGCTTTAACCATGGCTGAGTCAGCTTCGCGTCGAGCGATGGATGCGGCAGGTATTACACCTGCAGATATTGAAATGATTATTATCGCGACGACGACTCCTGAAAAAATGTTTCCGAGCACTGCATGTTTGTTGCAGCAAAAACTGGGGATTTCAGGATGTGCAGCATTTGATTTGAACTCGACTGCCTGCGCGGGTTTTATGTATGGATTAAGTATTGCCGATCAATTTATTCGAAATAAACAAATCAAATATGCGCTGGTCATTGGCAGTGAAGTGATGTCGCGTATTGTTAATTGGAATGATCGCACCACGTGTGTATTATTTGGCGATGGCGCGGGTGCTGTGGTGTTAGGCGCGGGTGATAAACCTGGAATTTTATCTACGCATTTGCATGCTGATGGAAATTATAAAGATGTATTATCTCTCAGTGTGAGTATTGGTAAGCCCATGGATGTAGAACAGGCGCTTTACATTCAGATGACGGGCAATCAATTGTTTAAACTGGCCGTCAATATTTTAGGTGATTTGTTTGACGAAACACTCACGGCTAACTCACTTGATAAATCTGCTGTGGATTGGTTAGTTCCGCACCAGGCGAATATTCGTATTATTCAATCAATGGCAAAAAAACTGGATTTGCCGCTCGATAGAGTGGCGATTACTTTAGAAGATCAAGGCAATACTTCTAGTGCATCGATTCCGCTGGCATTTGATAAAGCAGTTCGCGATGGTCGTATCAAGCGTGGTGATATGTTGTTATTTGAAGGTTTTGGCGGCGGTCTGGCTTGGGGTTCTGCATTAATTCGATATTAAAATAGAGATATCATCATGGCCTCATCAAGTTTAGTTTTCCCTGGACAGGGTTCACAATCACTCGGCATGCTTGCTGATATTTCAGAAGAATTTTCTGAAGTCAAAGCGACATTCAGAGAAGCATCGGAAATATTAGGTTATGATTTGTGGAAACTGACGCAAGAGGGCCCCGCTGAAGAATTGGATAAAACCACGCATACGCAGCCTGCTTTATTGACTGCTTCTTATGCGATTTGGCGTATTTTGAAAACGGAAAAAAATATTCAGCCGAAAATCCTGGCGGGGCATAGTTTAGGTGAATATACGGCGCTGGTTTGTGCAGGCGCATTGAAATTTACCGATGCAGTTAAACTAGTTGCTGCACGTGGTCACTATATGCAGGAAGCGGTCCCTGCCGGAAAAGGCGCATTAGCTGCCATTGTAGGTTTGGATGATGACGCGATACAGAAAATTTGTGAAGAGGCTGCATTAAAGGAAGTCTTGGCACCTGCTAATTTTAATAGTCCGGGACAGGTCGTGATTGCGGGCCATATTGCGGCTGTTTTGCGGGCGATTGATCTCGCAAAAGAAAAAGGGGCGAAGTTAGCAAAACAATTATCTGTCAGTGTCCCATCGCATTGTGTTCTCATGAAGCCTGCAGCAGAGAAACTGGGTGCTTTATTAGAAAGAATGGATATCAAACCACCTGTTTTGCCGGTGATCAATAATGTTGATGTAACTATATATGATAGTTCCGACAATATAAAAAAAGGTCTCACACGTCAGTTATTTATGCCGGTACGGTGGGTGGAAATTATTCAAAATTTTAAAAATCAGGGCATTACTCAGATTATTGAATGTGGTCCGGGTAAAGTATTAAGTGGATTAAATAAACGCATTGTTTCTGATATGCAATTAGCTAATACCAATGATTTGGCAAATTTACAAAATTTGTTAGGGCCTGTCGTCAATTGACGACAGCCCCTCTAGGAGAAGTATGGAAAAAAACACACGTATAGCTTTAATCACGGGAGCGAGCCGCGGAATTGGTCTTGCCATTGCGCTGGGTTTGGGTCGTGAAGGAATAACTGTTGTTGGAACAGCGACGACTCAGGAAGGTGCTGACAATATCAGGATGCAATTTGAAAAAAACGGTATTCAGGGAACAGGAATTTCCTTAAATGTGGCTGATCAGGAATCCATTGATGCTGCATTGGCTTTAATGAAAGAGCGTTATGGTATGCCAACTATTTTGGTCAATAATGCAGCCATTACACAAGATAATTTATTATTGCGCATGAAAGATGATGAATGGTTAAAAGTTATAGAAACCAATCTTAATTCTATTTATCGTCTGAGCAAAGCCTGTTTGCGGGACATGTTAAGAGCACGTTGGGGGCGAATTATTAATATCACTTCCGTGGTGGGGGTGACAGGAAATCCGGGCCAAGTAAATTATTCAGCCGCTAAAGCTGGTTTAATTGGATTTACCAAGTCGCTAGCACAGGAAGTCGGTTCCCGCGACATTACTGTGAATGCTGTTGCGCCAGGGTTTATTGATACCGATATGACTCGCGGCTTGGCTGAAGAGCAACGCGCGATATTATTACAAAAAATTCCGATGCAGCGTTTGGGACAGCCTGAAGATATTGCGAATACCGTTGTTTTTCTGGTATCGGATTCAGCGAATTATATTACTGGCCAGACTTTGCATGTGAATGGCGGAATGTATATGGCTTGAGGTGCGATGGGTATACCCATCTTTTTAGGTAATAATTCCTAAAAATGAATATTCTAAAAAAATACGCTTGAAAGTTATAGTTTTTTAACTAAACTAATCAGTATTTTGTAAGTGTTCGGCGTAAGTATTCGGTGAGAGGTATAAACTTCCTTCCCCTATCCCCTTCCTCCAAGCGAAAAACACGCTTAGAGGAAGGGGGCGCTCTTATTAAGCGCATCTATATCGAAGCGTCCCCCTTCCTCCCAGTGTTTTTCTGGGAGGAAGGGGATAGGGGAAGGAGGTAAAAATAAAGAACCGCGCGACTGTCACCGAACACTTACAGTTTTTTTTAATAGGATTTTTAATTTAAAAGAGGAAAAACGTACATGAGTACTGTTGAAGCACGCGTTAAAAAGATTGTTGTTGAACAATTAGGCGTTAAAGAAGAAGAAATTACGAATGATTCTTCTTTTGTAGATGATTTAGGCGCAGATTCTCTGGATACTGTTGAGTTGGTAATGGCATTGGAAGAAGAATTTGAAACAGAAATTCCTGATGAAGATGCAGAAAAAATTACAACTATTCAACAAGCTATTGATTATATCAATGCTCATTTGGAAAAAGCAAGTTAAGTTATTGCAGTTTATAGCGGCGTAAGCGGGCGGGTGAGTGAGTTTTGTGTCCTGTTACGCCGTGTGCACGGCTGCAATTCTTGTTTAAGAGGTGTTTGCCTTGAGTAAAAAGCGCGTTGTTGTGACAGGTCTTGGAATGATCAGCATTCCGGGATGACAACCCATGGGACTGAGCTATTACTAAGCTTCAAAAAAAAGAGGCCGGCCGTGTCAAACAAAAATCGCATTTTAAAAATAACCACAGGCATTCTGTTTTTTCTTTTCGTATTTTTAATGATCTGGGTCAAATTTTTGTATGGCTCAATCGTTCCTGAAGAACCCGGTGTGAGATATACCGTGGTTCCCGGCGCGTCAATGAAATCAGTCGTTCATGACTTATATTCCTTAAATCTGATTAAACATCCTTTTTTATTTAATGCCTTAATTTACTTAAAAGGAAACGAACAAGAACTCAAAGCCGGCGATTATATATTCCTCAAAGACACGACACCTTCAAGCTTGCTGACGCAAATTACCTCTGGAACAGGCATGTTCCACTATACTTTCACAATCATCGCAGGCTGGAATTTCAAACATCTTCGCGACATACTGGAACATGAGCCCAATTTGCAACATGACTCTGCTTCCATGACTGATGCCGCCATTATGGCTTATTTAAAACAACCTGCGCTAAGCCCCGAAGGGCGATTTTATCCAGATACCTATTATTTTGCGAAAGGATCATCCGATTTGCTTTTATTAAAACGGGCTTTTCAAAAAATGCAAACGACATTAGATCATGCATGGAAAAATCGTGATCCCGGATTACCTTATCAAACACAAAATGACATTTTGACGGTTGCCTCTCTTGTCGAAAAAGAAACAGCTTTAAATAAAGAGCGTCCCCTGATTGCCGGAGTGATTGTCAATCGTTTAAGAAAAAATATGCTATTGCAAATGGATCCTACTATTATTTATGCTACGGGTTCACACTATAATGGTACTATCTACAAAACAGATATGCAGGTAGAAAGCCCTTATAATACTTACAAATATAGAGGGTTGCCTCCTACACCCATTGCGATTCCAAGCCAGGAATCCATTTCAGCTGCTTTGCATCCAGAGCATCATGACTATTATTACTTTGTGGCAAAGAGTCATTTAAAAGAGGAGGGGCATCAATTTTCTGCCACATTAAACGAGCACAACGCTGCTGTCATCAATGCGCGCGAAAATCAAATTTATTTTAATGATAGCTTGGTTCGCTCTTATTTTTTAAAAACGGTATCGCCTGAAATTTATAATTATTTTTAGAGCTCCAGGAAGATGATGGAAAAAACACTGACTAACAAATTTATCAGCATTGAAGGGATTGAAGGTGTAGGCAAAACGACGGCCGTCGAAACCATTCAAAATTATTTAACAGAAAAAAAACAGGATTTTGTTTTGACGCGAGAGCCGGGCGGTACAATGATCGCGGAAGATATTCGGAAAATTTTATTAACACCAACTGATCGAGAAGTCATGACCCCCAATGCAGAATTATTATTAATGTTTGCCTGCCGCGCACAACATATCACAAATGTTATTTTGCCTGCCCTGCAAAAAGGAAAATGGGTCATCAGTGATCGTTTTATTGATGCGAGTTATGCCTATCAGGGCGGCGGTAGAAAAATGAATCTGGCGCACATTGAAATGCTGGATCACTGGATTGTCGGCAATATCCAGCCGCATTTAACTATTTTACTGGATGCGCCGCCAGAAATTGGTTTAACCCGCGCAAAAAATCGTGGTTCCCAAGATAGAATTGAGCAAGAGAAAATTGATTTTTTTGAACGTGTGCGAGCTGTTTATTTAAAACGCGCAGAAAAATTTTCTGAAAGATTTTATGTTGTAGATGCGGCCCAACCTTTAGATCATGTCAAAAATGAATTGAAGAAAAAGTTAAGCCAATTATTATGAGAGATATCATATTGCCTTGGCAAAAAACAATATGGAAATCTTTACTTCAGCGTAAAGAACAGAGTTGTTTGCCGCATGCGTTATTATTTTCAGGAGGAGATGGAATAGGCAAAAAGCAATTTGCTGACGTATTTGCAAATTATCTTTTGTGTCATTCTCCCGAAGAAAATCAGCCTTGCGGCCATTGCCGTTCGTGTCATTTACAAAAAGCAAAAACGCATCCAGATTTTATGCTGGTTGAGCCTGAAACAGGCACGCAAATAAAAATAGATCAAATAAGAGAAATTGTGAGCTTTGTCAATCACACGCCGTTATTGGGCGGATATCGCATTATTGTGCTTAATCCGGCAACGGCCATGAATATTTATGCAGCTAATGCCTTGCTGAAAACCCTGGAAGAACCAACTGCCAATACACTGCTTATTTTAATTTGTCAGCAAAGTTTACGATTGCCGGCGACAATAGGCAGCCGTTGTCAGAAAATTATTTTTCCTAAACCCAAACGCGAAGAAGCGTTAGCATGGCTGGCTAATAAAGTTAATCAGGACCAGATGGAAATGTTGCCATTAGCATTAAATTTAGCAGATGGCGCACCCTTGCAAGCATATAATTTGATAGCCAATAATATTTTTTCATTACGTCGAGATTTATATGACGGTTTGATACAATTAAGCAATCAGCAGGCTGATCCGTTACAGTTTGTCACTCGATGGGAAGACAAGGATTGTAAAGTGATATTGAATTTATTGCTGATTTGGCTGCGGGATTTGTTGAAATTTAAATTAACCTATTCTCAAGCTGAATTGATTAATTCTGATTATCAGGCATCAATTGTCCAGCTTGCCGGCAAGCTGGCATCAAATAATTTATTGCAATATTATGATTTGATCCAGAAAGCTTACGCGCAAATTTTGAATTTAATGAATGTGAATCGTCAATTAATGTTTAAAGAAATATTTATTCAATGGGCAAAATTATGATCGATTCACATTGTCATTTAGATCAGCTAGATTTAACGCCATATAATGGAGATTTATCTTGTGCTCTTCGATTTGCGGAAGATCAAGGCGTGAAACATTTTCTCTGTGTCTGTATTACATTAAAAGATTTTCCGCACATGATGGAAATTATTCAACCGTATAAAAATGTCAGTGCATCTCTCGGCTTGCATCCTAATGAAGAAGTTGAACATGAACCTTGTGTAGAAGATTTCATTCAACTCGCGCAAGATAAAAAAATTATTGCAATCGGAGAAACTGGTTTGGATTATTATCGGAGTGCAGGTGATCTGGAATGGCAGCGCGAACGTTTTCGTCATCATATTCGTGCAGCGCAAGCGCTTGGAAAACCTTTAATTGTACATTCTCGTCAGGCAAAAGAAGATACCCTTAAAATTTTAAGAGAAGAAAATGCTGCATCAATCGGGGGAATTTTGCATTGTTTTACTGAAGACATGGAAATGGCGAGAAAAGCAATGGATTTAAATTTTTATATTTCATTTTCTGGTATTGTCACTTTTAATAATGCGAAAGAAATTCAAACAGTCGCGCGTGAAATGCCTTTGGAGCGAATGTTGATTGAAACAGATTCTCCATATCTTGCACCGGTTCCTTTTCGCGGAAAATCCAATCAGCCTGCATATGTGCGTTATGTTGCCGAATGCATCGCAAAATTGCGCAATGTGGAAGTTGAATTGATTGCGGAACAAACGACAGCGAATTTTTTTAAACTTTTTAATGGGATTGCGTAATGTTTCGACCCGCATTTTTTTTTATTGGATTACGCTACACGCGAGCAAAGCGCCGCAATCATTTTATTTCATTTATTTCGTTAATGTCGATGCTGGGTATCGCACTTGGCGTATTGGTTTTAATTACCGTTTTGTCTGTGATGAATGGATTTGATGGCGAAATTAGAAAACGCGTATTTAGCATGGTGCCGCCGATCACAGTGACGACAATGGCAGATTATATTTCTAATTGGCAAGATGTAGAGCGTTTAGTAAAACAAAATCCCAATGTCATTTCAGTCGCACCCTTTGTGACAGGACAAATTCTCATTACCAATGATAGTGTTGTTCAGCCAGCTATTTTGGATGGAATCGATCCTGCGTTAGAAAAAAATATTACTGAACTCCCAGAAAAAATGGTCCAAGGACAATTGGACCAGTTAATTCCCGGACAATTTGACATTATTTTAGGAGAAGAACTCGCAAATCGTCTAAATGCTTCAGTGGGTGACAAAATCACCATCATGACTCCTGAAGTTTCGTTGACGCCAGCGGGTGTCATTCCGCGATTTAAACGTTTTACCTTAATTGGAATTTTTCGAGCGGGCAGTGGTTTTGGTTTTGATGGTACACTTGCATTTATCAATTTGCACGACGGGCAAAAATTAATGCGTTTAGGTGCGTCGG
Source organism: Gammaproteobacteria bacterium (assembly GCA_035478255.1). Lineage (GTDB taxonomy): Bacteria > Pseudomonadota > Gammaproteobacteria > DSM-16500 > DSM-16500 > DATIJJ01. The sequence goes on along the minus strand of DATIJV010000071.1, from coordinate 14,144 downwards.
TGTCGGGCGTTCATGCGAGCATAAAAAATGTATATGCTGCGCAGCAAGTTTCAGAACAGTTACTTGCTGAGTTAGGTCCTAACGCGCGCATTACAAACTGGACTGAACAATTCGGTGCATTGTTTCATGCAGTCAGTTTGGAAAAAACCATGATGTTTTTTATTTTATTATTAATTATTGCTGTCGCGGTATTTAATCTGGTTTGTACATTGATGATGGTCGTTAATGACAAAGAAGCCGATATTGCAATTTTACGCACATTTGGGGCAACTCCTCGCATGATTATGGGTATTTTTGTCATTCAGGGCGCCATCGTGGGTGTAGTCGGTACGTTCTTGGGTGTTGTAGGCGGGATAATATTGGCTAGTAATGTAACAAAATTGGTTGACTGGATTGAAGCAATTTTTCACGTACAATTTCTTTCATCGAGTGTTTATTTCGTTAATTATCTTCCTTCAGAATTACAATCGATGGACGTCATTCGTATCAGTTTAGCCGCACTTATTTTTAGTTTACTTGCAACATTATATCCGGCATGGCGCGCATCGCGCACTGAACCTGTGGAGGCCCTTCGTTATGAATAATGCAGTGATAGCATGTACGGATTTGGCGAAAAGTTATAACGACGGTGCGGCTGAAGTGAATGTGTTACGTAAAATAAATTTGGAAATAAAACCAGCAGAACTGGTTGCGATTATTGGCAGTTCAGGTTCTGGTAAAAGCACATTACTGCATTTGCTAGGCGGTTTGGATAAACCGACTTCTGGAAGGATCCATGTCGCAGGAAAGTTGCTGGCAGAATTATCTGAAAAGCAAAAATGTAATTTGCGAAATCATTACTTAGGATTTGTTTATCAATTTCATCATTTGTTGCCGGAATTTACCGCGTTGGAAAATGTGAGCATGCCCTTACTGATTCGCGGCGAGAAGATTGAAATTATAAAATCCAAAGCAGAAAGTTTGCTGGAATCCGTAGGATTAAAAAATAGAATGCTGCATAAAATTGGCGAATTATCTGGCGGCGAGCGGCAGCGTGTGGCAATTGCACGTGCGTTAGTGGCGAGTCCATTATGCGTTTTGGCCGATGAACCGACAGGAAATCTGGATCCACGCAATGCTGAAAAAGTTTTAGAATTATTTCTTGATTTACAAAAAACGCATCAAACCAGTGTGATGATGGCGACGCATGATATGAATATTGCTAAGCATGCACAGCGTATTTTGTCATTGGAAGATGGACAATTGAGAAAAATATCTTATGAATGAGCAGCGAATCGAAATAATAAAGCAACGATTAAATCAAAAATTTTCGCCTGCAAAATTAGAAGTGATTGACGATAGTGAAAAACATAAAGGCCACGCGGGCAGCAGGGGAGGTGCGGGGCATTATACGGTTATTATTGGATCAGCTTTTTTTTCTGGCAAATCAAGAGTAGAAATTCATCGGGAAATTTATGATGTTCTGAATGACTTAATTCCGCATGAAATTCACGCGCTTCAAATTAAAATCGAAAGATGAGTTTTAGGTTTTTTAGCATCTCATATTGCATCGACCTTTATTCGTGTTTTTTGTTTTTTTACCTCCTTCCCCTATCCCCTTCCTCCAAGAAAAACACTTGGAGGAAGGGGGACGCTTCGATACAGATGTGCTTAATTAGAGCGTCCCCCTTCCTCTAAACGCGCTTTTCGTTTGGAGGAAGGGGATAGGGGAAGGAGGTCAAAATAAAGAACCACGAGACTGTCACTGAATACTTACTATCAATTCCAAACTGGTCAATTATAGTATATAATATAGACAAATCACTAATAATTAAACAATGTGGAGTGTGTATGAAAGCTCGAAACCCAATATCCTATAGAGGCGTGCACGTTGACCCTTCTTATTATGAAGTTCTGAGGGTGCCTTCTGATGCTGATGAGAGCGCTATCAAAAAAGCTTTTCGTAATCTAGCAATGAATGAGAGGATGCATCCTGATAAGGGTGGTGATCCAGAAAAATTCAAACTTATATCACGAGCTTATGAAGTGTTACTGTCTATTAATACCGCTTACATTAAGCGCGAGGAGTATGATCAAATATTGAGAGAGTACAGAGAAAACCCTGAGATTCAATTACCACTTGTGCTCGATGAGCTGAAAAATTTTTCTGAAGTGGTTTATAGAAAATTTATAGATGCATCAAATCAAATTGAACCTCTGTCTGTCGTGCCTGATAGTACCCAAGCGGAAGTGCGAAAAAGTTTGGTAGATGCAATAGACGCGATATCTGATTCTGAATTAAAAGAAAAAATAATAAATTTATATGCAAGAATATATAACCTGAAAGCTAATGAAATTTATAGCCTAGCTATTGGCATGGGGGATTCCAATAAAAAAGTTATTCAGAAAAAAAATCCCCAAACCGGCCAGCTTGTATGGGTTGAAGTTACAAAAACAGAGCTAAGCAATGAAGCACTTCAAAAATATGAAAAGGCTTTACTGTTTAACAAAAATGATAGCTGCGCATTGCTGGGTAAATTTCGTGTGAAATATTTGCAAGGTAAATACAGTGAGTCAACTCAATTTTACGAAAATGTTCAAGATAAAGTGTTGATCACTCAGGCAGATCGAACCTGTTATCAGTTTGCGATTCAAGAAAGGGCAATTATCCAATATAATTTAATAGTAGGTATGGCCGCCGCTCGATTTTTTACGCTGAAATCATTTCAAGAAAATTACGAGAACCTGAAAAAGGTTGTACTTTCTCAAGAGGAAAAAAATATTTCTAGAAGGGCAGATCAAGTAATATGTGATAGTATTGGTCAATTATTGGAAACCGCCAATCAGTTGTATGAAAGTGCGTTAAAAACAGATACGAAGCAATCATTTGAGATCGCATTGATTAGATATCAGGCAGTGCTCATCATTGATCTTAAGAATACAAATGCCGAAGAAATGGTACGTCAGCTTGAATACAAGATAGAGAATATTAAAAATATTGATGCGTATCTGGAAAAATTAAAAAATGAAATTGAACAGAAGTGGATGAGTGTTCCTGGAAAAAGCATTCCAGGAACAGTCGATCAAATTTACAAATTAATTTCACAAGAATTTTCCACAAACAATTCAAAACGTGAGGCCATAGCGAAAGCAATTATGTTTGGGGTGGGGGCAGCACAACATAGTCAAAAAGTCTTTGGGGTGGTGAGCCTTGCCCAATTAAAAAGAAGAGATCCTACAACGCAGGCTTTTTATCAAAAATTTATTGATGGCGAGTATGCTAATCCTGATGGCTTGGTTCGTGCTTCCGACCTTTCTGAAGTGAACATAAAAACAGGTAACCGCCCTGATAGTAAACAATAACGTGTGAATACGTAATTAACCTGAGTTATGTAGGATTTTGCGACCCGCGACTCAATCTGTGGACTGGTTTTTGTGCAGCATCAAGCGTTTCTTCTGCATGTTTTATTATTTTCTTCACGCATTCTCTTACTTGATCCGTTTTAGAATATTTTTCTAGCAACTCATTTGCTTTGTCTACTTTACTTCTGGAAACACTACTACAAAGTTCCAGTGCAGCATTGATTAGTAATAATTCTGCATCCTCTTTTTTCTGATCTGTTTGCGCTATTCCAACAACTTGATCAATTAAGTTAGTTAGCTCTTTATATTCTTTTGATGATTCAGTAGGAAGGAAAGAATGCACATCCTCCTTCGTTTTTGTGACGGCTTCCTTAGGTTTTTTCGGCTTGAAAAGATTTGCCAGCATCTTCGTCGCTACACTTGTTGTTGGTACGGTTACGACACCTTTCTCAGATAAAGTGTGGCCTTCTGCTGTCGTTATTTTTTTTGGCAGCATACTCTCTGCAAGATAGTTGACAAGTGGCTTGTCAGTTTCAAGTGATCTTGTGTCAACAACGCAATCATAACTGATCGTGGGTTGAGTGATTGTATAAATGCCTTTTCCTTGTGAAATTTCTTCTATGTTTATCAACGATATCTCATTCAGCTCAACATGATAAACAAGCTGTGGATTTTTTGATTTTGTGTTATTACGTAGTTCAATTGTGAAAGCACCTTCTTCCACTTTAACGAACCAGGGAGATTCCTTCTTATAGAAGAACTTTTCTGAAGCAAATTTTTGGATTTCCTGAGTATAGGTCCTGAATAATTGGTGACATAATTCACTAGCTACCGTTTCTCCATATGCAGCTTGTAGTTGTTGAGGAATTTCTTCAAACTTACACTCAACTCCTGCAACTTTCCAGTTTGCACGGTGATATTCTTGCTGATTAAAGTTTTGGCCTCTTTGTATGGAATATAGTGAACCCGGCATAATTACCTCGTTTTGCTAAATTTATAAATATTGTTATATGTTTAATATTAGCATATTTTATATAATTTAGATTAAATATTACACAGAACTTAAAAGGATATATAATTCAACCTGTTATTGAATATAGGCATGAATACTTATGTGGATACGTAAGTTTTCGGTGAGAGGTATAAACCTCCTTCCCCTATCCCCTTCCTCCAAACGAAAAGCGCGTTTAGAGGAAGGGGGACGTTCTAATTAAGCGCATCTGTATCGAAGAGTCCCCCTTCCTCCACATGCTTTTTGTGGAGGAAGGGGATAGGGGAAGGAGGTAAAAAAAAATACGAAAATTTTATATCTCACCGAATACTTACGTGGATACTTCATAACTACATAATAAATAATGTAATTTATATTGCCTTCAAGTGTTGTAAAATAGTCATATAGGTATGTAAACAATAGGGGGCCTTTATCGTGTCTCCGTATTTCTGGTTGCTGCTTATCTGTATTATCCTCGCTATTTTATATATAGAGAAAAGTTATCGTGTTAAAAAAATGAAAAAACTTCTCTCTAAAATGGAGCACCAATTTTTTAGACAGCAGGGGCATAAAGAAAGATTTCTTGCTGAGATGAATAAAAACAATACCTCTAATATGACACTCGATCCTCTTACTGGATTGCCAGATGTCCAGGTTTTTACGGACAGGTTGCTACAAGCATTAAATCAAAGCAAGCGCCATAAAATGTCTTTTGCTGTCATGATACTGAATCTTCGCGGCGTTTCTACTTTTAATGAAGAATTAGGTTATGATGCGGGTGATAAGATTATTATAGAAACCGCAAATAGATTAAAAAAAATCATACGACAAGTGGATACTGTAGTACGTTATATTGGTAGTGATTTTGTTTTTCTTTTACCTTTATTATCCAAGCCTGAAACGGCAGCATATGTGGCGCAACGTGCTCAAGATGCTCTTATGAAGCCGTTTGATATTGATGGAAAAGAAATATCAGTTAGCGCCAATATGGGTATTTCAATTTATCCTGTAGATGGTGAAGATGAAGCTTCTTTACTGAAGCGTGCAGAAGATGCATTACAACAAGCAAAATTATCGGGAAAAAATACTTATCAATTTTATCAGAAAGAATTACAAATGTTAGGGCAGCGTGAATTGAGCATAACGGCTTGCTTTAGAAGTGCAAATTTCACAGATTATCTTCTGGTGCGTTATCAACCGCATATTGATGTAGAAACAAATCAAGTGACTTGTATTCAAGCAATTTTATATTTTAAACATCCTGAATATGGGTTAATTCCATTTTCTGAATTTTGCAAATTATCAGAAAATGCTGGAAGGATTGTAGAAATCGGTGAATTTTTGTTAAAAATTTCTATCGCTCAGTTCAAGCAATGGGATAGTGAGAATTTTAAACCTCCATTGTTATCGATCACAGTTTCCATGAAACAAATTGAAAATACAAAATTTCTGCAAACGCTTTCCCAAGTATTGCAAGAAACTGGATTTGATGCAAAAAAAATTATGTTTGAAATTTCAGAAAACGTACTTGCTGAAAATTCTAAGGCGGTTGAAAATGGATTTGAGATGTTGGCACGGCTTGGAATTAAAATTTCTGTGGGTATTTTTGCGCTTGGACATTTTGCAATAAATAAAATTAGCAAGATACCAATTGATTATTTAAAAATTGATGGAAGATTAATTCAGGATGTATTAACTCATGATGAAAATAAGCATATTCTGGTGATGATAATTGGATTGGCGAAAGATTCTAAAATTACTGTAGTAGCAGATGGTATTGAGAACAAAGAAGAAAAAATACTGTTGACGCAATTAGGTTGTAGAATTATGCAAGGTAAGTTATTTAGTGCACCACAGGAAGCTGATACGATTGAGCACGAATATCATCATTAATAATTTTTATTTTCAAAACCCACTTTGCTCAATCCAGATTTTTTTAATTTTATAACTTATTTTTGAAAGATACGATCGTGATTCCGTGTCCAAAACTACAGTTCCGCGTAATATTTCCTTAAATTTAACCGGTTTTTCTACGGTAAGTAACACTCGATATACAGAATCAACCGGAACATACTGGCCTTCTTCACTAAAAAAAGTCGCTATTTCACCGCCAAATTCGCTGGCATTATAACAAGGCGTTTCAATCACCTGACTTTCTTTTTTATTCTGTTTTATATCCGTGGAATAAGTGCAGCTTAATTGAGTCGCATTAATGACTTCAATCGATTTAACTTTTACCGGAAGTGCTGATTGACTTAAATTGCGAGGATAAAAATAACCTCTTAATCCATTGCCAATGCGTGTTATATCAGTTTGTGAAACATAAGCTTCTACTTGAACAAGATTGGGATTTATGACATCCCCAATCCATTCATCTTTTGATATAGCTTCTCCTTTTTTGACTTCATCGCCTACTTCAATAACAATACCATTAAATGGAACTTTTAAAATCAGTTTTTGTTTTAAAGAAAGCAATTTACTATATTCAGCTCGTTCTGAATTTAAATCAGATAGCAAAATAGAGTGTTGCAGTGCGTAAGTTCCATTAAGAGCTGAACGTCTAAACTCTGCCGATTTTTTTTGATATTCCAACTCAACTCTTTTCAGCGCATATTCTAAATAAGGTGAGCTGATTATTACAATTGGCTGGTTCGCTTTGACTTCTGTTCCAACAGCGGGCGGATCGCTTGCTAAAATTCCTTCTTCTGGGGCAATTAAAAATTGATGTGCATAACTTAATGTTGCGGGAAGTTTAATTGTTTCATTAATCGGTAATAAAAATATTAAAAGTAAGCTAAGACTAATTCCAATGGTGATTTTTGTTCTGATATTAAAAGTAATTTGTTCTTTTAATTGTAACCAGGTGTGTAATTCTTTATAAATTGGCCCTAAAATAAAATAATAAATTTCAATAATGAAAAGTATGATTCCAACAATTTTAATAAAAAAATGATAAACCAATACTGAGATGCCTAAATACAAGGTCAAACGGTATATCCATGTTCCAATGGAATAAGCGACTAAAAAATTGTGCATGCGCTCAGAAAAATTTTCTGGCGGCGGCTCTTCCCAATGAAATAACCAGCGGCGAATTTGCCAACGAGTTAAAGCAAAAGCGCGAGATTGTAGATTTGGCATTTTAACTAAATCAGCTAATATATAATAACCGTCAAATCGCATGAACGGGCTGACATTAATTAATAGACTGCTTAACCAGTTAATTGTGATAGTCACATAGCAAATTGCTTGTATGGTGATATTGCTGCTATTGCACCAAATCAATGCAGCAATAATCGTTACATAGGTTTCAACCCATATACCGGCAGCCGCAATGCGCAAGCGTTTTTTGCTTTTTAAGGACCAGCTTGCAGTTGTATCCGTATAAAGCACTGGCCAGAAAACAAGAAAGGCAACACCTAAAGTAGGAACCGGAGCACCATACCGCTTGCTCATGTAAGCGTGTCCTAATTCGTGACAGAATTTGCAAATTAAAAAAGAAATTAAATAAAACATCAAACCTTGTAAGGTAAATACTGATGGAAAAGTATGGATAAACTGTTCCCAGCGTAAACTGAGTTGATAAATAGCGATGATCCCTAAAGCAGTCATGACATAAGCTGTATATCGATTAAATAAAAAATCTCCTATATATTTTGTTCGTGTCAAGAATTTATCGGGATGCCATAAAGGGATCCTAAAAAATAAATAATACGAGATGAGCCAATGAAAAATATTTTCATCTTTAAAAAGTTTTTGTGATTTTGCATCTTTATAAATTTGATGACCGCTTTGCTGAACGAGATAATTATATTTAAGAAATTTTACTAAACTTTCCAGATCAGTCATTTCAACATGCAGTTTTGTTTCATTATTGACTGCATCAATTATTTTTATCGGATCAGAAAGGTCCCAGCGTTTTAATAATTCATATTCACTCCAACCAATAACAAAAAATTTATTTCTTCCACTGTCGTAAATTAACCATTGGGGTTTGCCGTCCAGATCATAATCGCTGAAAGTAATATTAAGCCCTTTCCGTAATTGCGGCAATTTAGGCATAGGTGCAGGAGATTCAGTATTCATTAGATCCCCAATGTTTGCCGCATGGCTTGTAATGGGCGGCGTATTAAATAATAAATTAATGGAACGCGATTACCATATAATCTGACTGTACCTTGCGCACCTAATTGTGGAGTGTCTTTTGTATTCGTAAATTCTGCGCTTAATTGGTAAGCTAAAATTTTATTGGGAAGTAATTTTGCATTATATCCCAGTGTAGTAATACGAAGCGGCAGGGTACCTAATTGTCCATACAGGAAAAAATCGCCTTTTGAACCAACCTCAAGTTTAATGAGATCTGCTACCGGTAGAAAAACTTTTAATTTTACTTGTTTGGGGTCTGCTACAACCAGAATGCGCTCACCGGTTTGTACGGGTTGATTGACCCAATCTTCTTTACTGTCAAATACGACAATCCCTGCGATCGGGCTTTTAATATCAGATTTTTCCAGCAATGTATTCGTGTAATCAAGATGCGCTTTATCAATGGCTAATTGTGCTTGTAATATTGGAATTTCTGCATTGCTTTCATGGTTATTAAAACTGGCATTGATCGTGGCGCGTAATTTTGCCTGCGTCAGCAAATAATCTTTTTTATTGACTTCAGCGGTTGAAAGCAAATCAGATTTATCTAGCGTTAGTAATAATTGCCCTGCCTGGACCGAATCTCCAGGGCTTACTGCAAACGATTTAATGACACCTTGCATGGGGGCATTGATTAAGACGGGCAATTTGGGTACAACAGTTCCCGTTCCTAAAACAGATATGCGTACAGGAAAAAAGAGTATACCTGATACTACAAGAGCCAACATAATAAAATAGGGTTTTTCCCGAAATTTTTTCCATGGCGGTAATTTGGATGTTTTAACCAGTAATAACCATGTATATTGATAGCTCGCGATGAGCCATTGCAGCATTTTAATTTCAGATTCTGAAAAATATTTTTCTCGAAATAAAATTAATCCACCGTTTAATTCATTTGCTTTATTAAATAGAGGACACCAAAGTAAATATTGTGGTAACTCATCAGGTTTATAGGTATTTTTTTCCGAATGAGTTTCTTCTAATAAATTAACCTGGTGTATTTCTTTTGCATTTTTGCTTGAATGAATTAATTCAATTTGCTGTTTTACCCATTGAATTGTAGGTGCATTAGAATCAATTTCTGCCGTTCCAGATTGTGCCAATACGCGGATGTTAATTAATTCTTTTATTTGCCATAAATATGCTGTGTGGTATTGTATCAGCCGATGCGTTTCATTTGTGGCAAAAAAGCTAAATTCGCGCAGATTTCCCAGCTTTCTGATTTCATCATCCAGAACCAGTAGTGTGGCTAAGCCTTCAATTTGTGTTTGCGGATTTCTGTCGATAACTTCCATAATTAAATTTTACTCTTTTCAATTTTATTTTGAGGATCGTCTGAAAAACTTGCCTGGCCGCTCATTCCTGGAAGCAATGTTGAGTCAGGCTTTGAAATTATTGCAATAACTTTTACTGTTTGACTGACGGGTTCAATGAGTGGATTAATTCGTGCCACTGTTGCAGAAAAATTTTTATTAAGTTCATTAATATGCACATTGACTGCTGAATTAACGTGTAACCATTCTAACCAGTTAGAAGGCACTTCAATATCAAATTCCAGATTTTCTGTGTTTATAATTTTTAATAGAGGATCGCCTTGTTTGACAGTTTCATACGGATGCACCATCAGAGTTGCGACAGAGCCATTAAAAGGTGCTTTAATCGTGCATTTTTCAACAATGGCTTTTAATTTACTGACTTCTGCATCGGAAATTTTTGCATCCGTTTCAGCTTTTACCAATTCGAATTCGCTGATTGAATCGTAATTTTTTAGTTTTTTTGCACTGGATTCTGCTAAAGCAGAAGCTTTTTGTTGCGCTATGGCTTTACTTAACTCAGCTTGTTGAATTCGGCAGTCCAATTCTAGCAGAATATCTCCTTTTAAAAATTGAGAACCTTCTTTAACAGAGATTTTTGCAACACTTGCAGCCGTTTCACTAGAAAAAGTTATTTGATCATTAGAACGAATAATCACATATTCAGGTGTGTTATCTAATGCAGCATTTTCTGTTGAGGGAAGAGGATGGTCAACGACGGTATTTGCTTGCGTAAGAGGAGGTACAACAGCAGGAGAACTTTCCTCTGTTTCAGCGAAAACAGGATGGAATAAAGCCAGCAATAATAAAACCTTAAACTTTTGCTGGCTTGCCAAATAATTCTTGATATGTGTTATTAACATAGTTAGAAAGGTCCATTGTGTTTTGTAAGGCAAAATTTTGTTTGATTGTGTGTGTCACTACTGGCAACGCGGCATTATTCATATCAATTTCAATAATATCGGTTCCCATAGATAAATATAATTCTCCCAGCGCAGTGGAAAGATCGGCAATTAACAAATTTTCATCCATTTTTGTTGTGATCGTGCGTAATTTTGCGAGTATAACTTGCTGCGTGCTGGCAAGCGATGCGCGCTCACGATTTTTTGTTAAAATATATAATTCTTCGGCATTAATTGATTGTTTATGTGCAACTTCATATTCTTTACTAATCGATTGATAATGCGTATAAGCGTAACGCGTTTCAGTTAAGACAGTTAATGTCAACGCCATCAATTTTAGTTTTTCATATTCTTCTTGTGCGCGGGCGGTAGTCAGCGAAGTAGGTAATGAAATTAAATTTAATAAATTCCATGAAGCATCGATCGAACGGTCCAACCATCTTGTATTGAGTAAATATTTATTGCTGTTATAGTTCCAGCCGTAGTTTAGAGGAAGTCCAGGCAGCGCTTGCAAAATGGCTGCTTTAATTCCCAGTTTTGCAATACGCTCCTGATATTTTTGGCTGCGTAATTCAGGACGACTGACTAATGTGATAGCGTCGATTTTTGCAAAATCCAGATGATGCAAATTACAGATGGTTTTTGTAGTAATCGGCGGCGGCTCCAATAAGATGTTTTGATCGAGTGGCAGGTTTGTCAGATGCTTTAAATCAAGCAATGCTCGATCATATTTATATTCCAGTTGAATCAGTCTCCTATTGCCTTCCAATAATGAAGCCTGAAAATTTAATAAATTTTCTTTCGGTATGGATTTGTCCTTCACTGCGATCGATAATTTTCGTTTGGCGCGCTCTAGGAGAATTTGAAAATCTCGTGTTTTTCTCACTAATTGCTGAGAACTGTATGCATTCCAGTAAGCAAGCAAAATTTCTTGTGACAGTTGTTGTAATTGTTTGCGGGATTCTTCTTCTGAAATTAAAACACGTTCACCTTGTTGTCTGGCTTTAACATAACTTAAACCAAAATCCAGAACATTCCAGGTTAAACCTAAGCGTGCTGTGCGAAGCGTGCGTGGTGTTGAGTTAAAAATACCGGATTCCTGGCCATCGCTGCCAACGCTTGAACTTGAGAAATCATTGTTTCGGGTATAAAGCGAACCGCTAAAATTCAGTGAGGGGAACATCATATATTTTGCCAGGTTGAGCTGGCCTGCCTGTAACGCTATATTAACCTGTTTGATACGATAATCCAGATTGTATTTCAACCCGCGTGCAAGCGCTTCTTCAAAAGTCAGCTTTCCGGCAAGCGCTGGTTGATTGCGGAAAAGCTCGTTTAAATTATTTTTGGCTTCGTGATATCGATCAGTAATGGGAATAGGTTTGGGTGTAATTGTGCATGCAGTCAAAAGGCTCATTAAACATAAAATGATTCCTTTTTTTTGCATGAGGTGAAATTCCTTTTATCACAACCCTTTAAAGATACTTAAATTATAACATGTTGAATTATACCATGCGCGGCTATCAAGGTATTTTTTAACAACATTGCAACCGTCATCGGCCCAACCCCGCCTGGCACAGGTGTAATCCATCCTGCACGTTCCAAAGCAGTATCAAATTCCACATCACCCGTCAATGTTCCATCCTTTAATCGATTCATTCCCACATCGATGACTGTAGCGTGCGGCTTAATCCAGCTTCCCTGAATAATATCTGGAATTCCCACGGCAGAAACCAGAATATCCGCTTGCTTTACATATTCTTCCAGATTTTCCGTAAATCGATGACAAATTGTAATCGTGCTGCCTGCGAGCAATAATTCTAATGCCATGGGTCGTCCGACAATATTGGATGCTCCCACAATAACAGCATGTCGGTTTTTATAAACCTGATGAATATTGTCGAGGAGTTTCATAATCCCAAGCGGTGTACACGGACGCAAAAGAGGACGCGATTGAGCTAATCGTCCCAGATTATAGGGATGAAAGCCATCGACATCTTTTTCTGGATGAATTAATTCTAAAACTTTATCGTCGTCAATATGATCGGGGAGAGGAGATTGCAGGAGAATGCCATCAATAGCCGCGTCATGATTTAATTGTTGAATCAGTTCAATCAATGTTTTTTCACTGATATCAGCTGGCAAATGATGATAAACCGATTGAATTCCAACTTCTTCACAAGCTTGCCGTTTATGATAAACATAAATTGCCGAAGCAGGATCGTCGCCAACTAAAATAACTGCAAGTCCTGGTTGTTTAAACCCTTGCTGCATTTTCATTTTAATTTCAGCCGCCACTTCTGCTCGTATTTTTGCAGCAAGTATTTTTCCATCAATGAGTTGCGCTACCATAATTACATTAACCTATAACAAATTGAGAATTATATACCATGCGCGGCCATAATTTGATGTTTTTTTCGCCCAGATGTGAGTCAGATTGCAGCGAAAAAAATGCGAACATAGCCATTTCTATGTGAACATTTTTTTCGCTGCAAGATGGCTCGCAGATGGGATGAAAAAAATCTCACATTATGGCCGCGCATGGTATATATAGATAATATCAATAATTTCCCATTTTAAGAATTGACTGCGATAATGCTGCCGAGTATTATGCCGATCCGTCATGATATTTTTTGGTAGTTTTAATAGGAACGGGGTATAGCGCAGTCTGGTAGCGCGCCTGCTTTGGGAGCAGGATGTCGGGGGTTCGAATCCCTCTACCCCGATTATAATCCTAATTTAGGATAATGAGCGCCTGTAGCTCATTTGGATAGAGCACCGGCCTTCTAAGCCGGGGGTAACAGGTTCGAATCCTGTCAGGCGCGCCAGTTTATCGTTGAACTTTGCCTGATAAGATCTAAAAATGGTGGACGTAGCTCAGCTGGTAGAGCCCCGGATTGTGATTCCGGTTGTCGCGGGTTCGAGCCCCGTCGTTCACCCCATTTAATAAGTGAAGGGCCGTTAGCTCAGTTGGTAGAGCAGTTGACTCTTAATCAATAGGTCGTAGGTTCGATCCCTACACGGCCCACTAAACTGTACCTTGCGCAGCTATAATTTGAGGTTTTTAGCATCTCATCTGCAAGCCATCTTGCATGGAAAAAAATACTTGCATATGAATAACTATGCGCGTATTTTTTCCCATGTAATCTGGCTTACATCTGAGCGCTAAAAACCTCAAATTATGGCCGCGCAAGGTACATAGCGAAAGTGGCGGAATTGGTAGACGCACTGGATTTAGGTTCCAGCGGGGCAACCTGTGAGAGTTCGAGTCTCTCCTTTCGCACCAGTTTTTCAACGCGGTTATGAATAGGTAAGTATTCGGTGAGAGGTGCAAAATTCGTGTTTTTTGTTTTTTTACCTCCTTCCCCTTTCCCCTTCCTCCACAAAAAGCATGTGGAGGAAGGGGGACGCTTCGATACAGATGCGCTTAATTAGAACGTCCCCCTTCCTCCAAGT
>DATIJV010000070.1:0-10265 GCA_035478255.1 Gammaproteobacteria bacterium | reverse complement strand
GCGAGATATTGAAACGTTTTCGATTGAGCAAAAACGCAGGCGTACTTGCTTTGTACGTCGAGTTTTTGCGATTGAGAAACGTTTCAAGATCGACGCAAGATGAGATGCCACACTCTGAAAAATTTACTTTACAGTGTACTAAAAGTTAGAGGAACAAATGAATACTACTACAGAAAAAATGCCCTTAAAAGAATTCACTGAAAAAGCTTATCTCGATTATTCGATGTACGTCATTTTAGATCGTGCACTTCCGCACATTGGTGACGGATTAAAACCCGTGCAGCGCCGTATTATTTACGCAATGTCGGAACTTGGTTTGAAAGCGACTGCAAAATTTAAAAAATCTGCGCGCACGGTCGGTGACGTGCTGGGTAAATTCCATCCGCACGGTGACATGGCATGTTATGAAGCGATGGTATTAATGGCCCAGCCTTTTTCTTATCGTTATCCCTTGGTTGAGGGCCAGGGAAATTGGGGCTCGCCGGACGACCCAAAATCTTTTGCGGCAATGCGTTACACTGAATCGCGTTTATCGCCTTATGCTGAAATATTACTGGCTGAACTTGGACAAGGTACAATTGAATGGCTCCCCAATTTTGATGGCACACTGGAAGAACCCGGATTATTGCCCGCACGTTTGCCGAATGTTTTATTAAATGGTACGACAGGTATTGCAGTCGGAATGGCAACTGATATTCCGCCGCATAATTTACAGGAAATTGTTCAAGGCCTTATTCACCTTCTTGATCATCCGCAAGCAGAATTAAACGATATTTGCGAATTGATCCCTGCGCCAGATTTTCCAACAGAAGCTGAAATCATCACGCCTCGCAAAGATCTATTAGAAATGTATCGTACTGGAAATGGTTCGCTGCGTATGCGTGCTGTTTATGTGATGGAAGAGGATGAAATTATTATTACCGCATTACCGTATCAAGTGTCTGGCGCGAAAGTTCTCGAACAAATTGCAGAACAAATGCAAAATAAAAAATTACCTTTAGTTTCTGATTTGCGCGATGAGTCCGATCATGAAAATCCTACACGTTTGGTCATTATTCCTCGCTCGAATCGTGTCGATATTGAAACGTTGATGGCGCATTTATTTGCGACGACAGAATTAGAGCGCAGCTATCGTGTCAATTTAAATATGATTGGATTAAACGGTAAGCCTGAAGTTAAAAATCTTCTGGAAATTCTCAAAGAATGGCTGCAGTATCGCCTGGCAACTGTGAAACGTCGTTTGCAATATCGTCTTGATCAAGTCAAACATCGGTTACATATTTTGGCGGGTTTATTGATTACTTATTTGAATCTTGATGAAGTGATTGAAATTATCCGCAAAGAAGATGAGCCCAAAATAAAATTGATGAAACGCTTCAAATTAAGCGATGAGCAGGCTGAAGCGATTCTGGAGATCAAGCTGCGTCATTTGGCTCGTCTTGAAGAAATGCAAATCAAAAAAGAACAAAAAGATTTGTCTTTAGAACAAGAAGGAATTGAAGAAATTCTTAATTCCAATGCGCGCTTAAAAAAATTAATTCGCAAAGAATTATTAGCGGATAATGAAAAATTCGGTAATCCGCGCCGTTCACCTTTAGTGATTCGTAAAGAAGCGCAAGCGATTCGCGAAACAGAAATTTTACCAACCGAACCGCTCACTGTGATTTTGTCAACGATGGGTTGGGTGCGGGCTGCAAAAGGCCATGAAATTGATCCGCAAAGTTTGAGTTACAAAGCAGGGGATGCATTTCTTTCTGCTGCGGCCGGGCGTAGCAATCAACCGGCAGTGTTTTTAGATTCAACGGGTCGTTCTTATTCTTTGCCCGCACATACCTTGCCTTCTGCGCGCGGTCAAGGCGAGCCGTTGACAGGTCGTTTAAGTCCTGTCGATAATGCGCAATTTGTTGCAGTTTTATTTGGCGATAGCGAACAAAAATTATTGTTAGCATCCGATGCGGGTTACGGATTTATCGTAAAGCTTGAAGAGTTATATGCTAAAAATAAAAACGGCAAAGCCACGTTAAATTTATCCAAAGGTGCCAAGCCTTTAACTCCCCGAATCATTAATCATGTTGAAACAGACTTCATCGCTGCAGCAACCAATACCGGACATTTGCTGATATTCCCTGTCAAAGAATTGCCGGAGCTTGCCAAGGGAAAAGGCAATAAAATATTAGGCATTCCCGGCAGCCGTGTTGTTTCGCGTGAAGAATTTATTGTTGATATTGCAGTTTTTTCTCCAGAACAATTATTAATGATTAAATCAGGAAGTAAGCAATTAAGATTAAAGCCGGAAGATTGGCAGCATTATGTGAATGAGCGCGGGCGCCGCGGGAATAAATTACCACGCGGATTTCAAAGAGTGGAAGAATTATCAGTTACTTCATAAAAGCGCCTTTGCCCACCCTACCTTACTAATCAAGCGCATCTATCGCCGAATACTTACATCCCGGTGAGAGGTGCATTTCTGGAGTTAGGATTCATCTCATCCAGCATCAGCTGATATTCAGGCCCATCAAAAGTTGATTTTTTCCCATATTTAAATGATAACAACCAGGCTTTTTTCATAACGTCTTTGGGATGGTTTATTCCTGGCGGTGCACCAAATAAACAAGGGAAATATCCCAGGGTTGCGATATAAGCAGGAAAAGTGACGCATTTAAATGTTTTCCATGCTATTTCAATACCCTCATTATTCGGGAAAAAATAATTTAATGTGTAATTAACCGCATCTGAGCAATTATTTAGAACAGAGTAATCATCTGACTCTTCGTTGCTATCCCCGTCTCCCTCATCACAAAAAGTATGGCCTGATTCCATAGCGCGCTTCAGATCAGTTGAAAATTGATCCATTGTTTTTTTTGATGTGCAATACAGCGTAACAGACCGATGCAGGCAGGATGGTGACGCGAGTTGACTATTAAATTGTTTGAGTTTTTTGGAACTCTTTGTTAGAGGAGTCTTTTGGTGCTCAGGATCTCTGTCCCAATTTACGACACGTGTATCTTGTGTGTCTAAACAAGTTACTCTAGCTTCTATATGGTTAGCAATGTACTTTAGCGGAGTTTCTAAAATTACAATTTCAAAGGCAGGCATTTTTCCACCATTATTTTAAGTTAAGGTCAAATATAATACAATATTAACCTTAAGCTTTCATTAAAGGGGGGGCAAAATTAACCGAACGCTGTACTAGGGCGTGTCGTCAATTAGTTTGTAATGTTTAAAAAGCGGTAGAATCGGCCAAAATCGTTGAAAATTTTCGTTAAATAGCTCTGCTATTCGCCTCAAATTTTCAACGATTTTGTCTCGATTCCCCACTTTTTAAACAAAACAAACTAATTGACGACACGCCCTAGCCTTTTCCTCGTTTTGCTCTATAATTTAATTCAAGAAAAGTTTCCCAAAAGAAATACTAAGATATACCTGTTAAAATTTAATTTCAAAAGGCAATAGCTAAAAATCTTGTTATCTCCTTCGATGCACTTATTATTAAAAAGGAACAACATGAAAAGTAACATTTCATACACCAACGTCATTCAGTTAAAACCTAATTTTCTGTGGTTTCTTACCTTGACCTATGCCATGGTAATTGTTTTAGCAAACTGGTTCGATCCTCGCTTGATTAAAATAGCTGGCTTGACGACTGATGCTGGCACACTTATTTTCCCGCTGACTTTTTTATTATCTGACTTGATTACCGAAGTATATGGATATAAACACGCACGGCGCGCAATTTGGTGCGGTTTTTTATTTAATGTGCTTTTTATTTTTTATGGGCAAATTGTTATTCATTTGCCGAGTCCCGATTACCCTACCAATAACGCTTTATTTGATACGTTATTAGCAACAAATATTAGAATTATTTTAGCTTCCAGTATCAGTTATCTTATTTCAGAACCATTGAACTCCTATGTCATGGCAAAACTCAAAATAAAAATGCATGGGCGTTTTATCAGCATTCGATTTTTAGCGTCTACTTTGTTTGCGTCAGGCGTGGATAGTTTTATTTTTAGCAGTATTGCTTTTTATGGTGTAATGAACAATTCAAATTTAATTTCTTTGATTATTACCATGTGGTTTATAAAAGTGATGATCGAGCTCATCGGCCTTCCGCTTTCAATCAAGCTGACTCAGAAGCTCAAGCAAGCAGAAAAAATTGATATTTATGATTATAAAACTAAATTTAATATTTTTAATTTAGACGCAAATTATGACGGTTCAAATAATCTTTATTTAAAAAGGTAATACTATGAAAAAAGCTGTAATTTTATTTTCAGGCGGACTTGACTCTACAACTTGTTTAGCTTACGCACAAAAACAGGGGTTCGATTGTTATGCGTTAAGTTTTAATTACGAGCAACGTCATCATGCAGAATTAAATGCAGCAAAAAAAATTGCGGCGCAATTTAAAGTAAATCATAGAATTTTTAATTTAGAAATTAATCAGTTTGGTGGATCTGCGCTTACTGATACAAATATTAATGTTGAAACTTATAATGAGAAAAATATCCATATTCCTGCCACATATGTTCCGGCCAGAAATACAATTTTTTTATCTATCGCTTTGGCATGGGCAGAAATTTTAAAAGCCCATGATATCTTTATTGGTGTAAGTCATGTTGATTGCTCTGGCTATCCCGACTGTCGTCCAGAATATATTAAAGCTTTTCAGGATTTGGCTAGTTTAGCGACTAAATTTGGTATTGAAGAAGGAAATATTAGAATACACACGCCTCTGATTAATTTGTCTAAAGCCGAAACGATCCAACTCGGAAATGATTTGGGAGTTGATTATTCAATGACTGTTTCGTGCTATCAGGCAAATGAAAAAGGATATGCCTGTGGTCAATGTGATAGTTGTGCATTAAGAAAAAAAGGATTCTTGGAAGCATCAGTGACAGACAAAACACAATATATACCTCTCACTGATGATTTTTAGGTGTTTATAGCGCCCAGATGTGGGTTAGTTGTGCACTAAAAAATGCGCGCATAGCTCTTTCTATGCAAGCATTTTTTAGTGTACAAGATAAGTTGAATTTAAATTATAATTAATTTACTATAGTTTATCTTTTTAACATAAACTAGGTATAATTGGTTATAATTATGGATCCATTTCTTAATCCTTATGCTCCTGGTGCGGGGGCTCCACCACCTGAATTGGCGGGACGTGACGAGCTTCTCAGTAAGGCATCAATCTCTTTGCGCCGAATTGCTGCTGGCCGTTTTGGGCGCAGTATCATTTTGACTGGCTTACGTGGTGTTGGGAAAACAGTTTTACTTAATCGTATCCGTCAGGATGCAGAAGCAGCAAAAATTATTACTGTTCGTATTGAGGTTCCAGAAGGTCGTTCCCTACCATCTTTATTAGTACCAGGGTTAAAAGCTGCAATCCTAAAACTTCACAGGGGAAAGGCCGCAGCAGATATGGCTCTTCGTGGATTGCAAGCGCTTGCCGCTTTCGTGTCAGCAATGAAAGTGAAATATAGTGATGTTGAAGTAAGTCTTGATATTGAATCAAACTCAAGTTTTCCAATCACAACTAATCTTGATGAAGGATTGTCTCAGCTATTTCAGGTTGTTGGTGCTGTTGCAAAGGAAAAGAAAACAGCAATTGTTTTGTTTATTGATGAAATTCATGTTTTAGATGAAAAACAACTAGCATCTTTAATTATGGCGTTCCACGTAGCTTCTCAAGACGCGTTGCCAATCACGATGGTGGCTGCTGGTTTGCCGCAAATACCATCACAAATGGGTGAGGCGAAGACGTATGCAGAAAGGCTATTTGAGTTTCACCATATTGGTAAGCTTAATTATGATGCGGCAATTCAAGCACTTGTTGTTCCAGTAGAAAAATTGGGGGTTCGCTACACAAAAGATGCTTTAGAAGAAATAATAAAACAGACTGAGGGGTATGCTTATTTTTTACAAGAATGGGGAAAGCATATCTGGGATATTGCAGATGCGTCGCCTATAACAGCAGGGAATGCAAAAGATGCAACAAGTGAGGCTCTTACTGACCTTGATGCTAGTTTTTTTCGAGTTCGGTTTGACCAGCTTACGCCTATGCAAAAACGTTATCTTAGAGCGATGGCTGAGTTGGGTCCAGGTCCACATGCATCTGGGCTAATTGCAGCAACCCTAGAAAAACGTGTTACCCATTTGGGCCCCCTGCGTGAGCAACTTATTAGTAAAGGATTAGTTTATAGTCCGTCACACGGTGAAACCGCATTTACTGTTCCGTTATTTGATTCATTTATGAAGCGAATGATGAAAGAGTTTTAGTTTGGGAAACATTACATTACTTCGATGAAAAATGAATTTATGAATACTTACGCAATCTTGATGTGCTGGCTCAGCAAAAAGGCGTTTAAAATAAAATTTATAATTCCTAAAAACTATTTTCTGCTTTTAAAAAACCCGTGAATTTTCCCTCCAAAACAGGTATCATCAAAAGCAAATTTTTAACCATGAATTGATAAAATTATGCAAAAAGATTTTTTGTTTACCTCCGAATCGGTTTCTGAAGGGCATCCTGACAAAATCGCTGATCAGATTTCAGATGCGGTCCTCGATGCCATGCTGATACAAGATAAAAAAGCCCGTGTCGCATGCGAAACCTTTGTTAAAACCGGCATGGTGCTGGTAGGCGGTGAGGTGACGACTTCTGCCTGGGTTGATATTGAACAAATCGTTAGAACAGTTGTGCGTGACATTGGATATAGCAGTTCGCAAATGGGATTTGATTGGGAATCCTGTGCGGTCATGTCGGCTATCGGTAAACAGTCTCCTGATATTGCTCAAGGGGTTGATAAAAAAGCTCTCGAAGAACAGGGTGCGGGCGACCAGGGTTTAATGTTTGGTTATGCAAGCAATGAAACACCGGTATTGATGCCCGCTCCTATTTTTTATGCGCACGAACTGGTAAAACGCCAGGCGAAATTACGTAAAGAAGATGTATTGACCTGGCTGCGTCCAGATGCAAAAAGCCAAATCACTTTCCGCTATGTCAATAACCGCCCCGTAGAAATAGACGCTGTCGTTCTTTCAACCCAGCATTCTCCTGACATTGAACATAAAGATCTTGTGGAAAGTGTTATCTCAGATATTATCCGCCCCACACTCCCGGAAGAATGGTTGACTAAAAACACGAAATTTTATGTTAACCCAACGGGACGGTTCGTCATTGGCGGGCCTTTGGGCGATTGCGGTCTGACCGGGCGCAAAATTATTGTCGATACCTATGGCGGTATGTCGCGTCATGGCGGCGGCTGTTTCTCGGGCAAAGATCCTTCAAAAGTTGATCGTTCAGCGGCTTATGCTTGCCGTTACGTCGCAAAAAATATCGTCGCAGCTGGTATTGCTGATCGCTGCGAAATTCAAATTTCTTATGCGATTGGTGTCGCAGACCCTATCTCTATCACAGTCGACACATTTGGCACGGGTAAAATTCCAGAGAAAGATATTATTCCACTCATTCGTGAACATTTTGATTTGCGCCCCTTTGGAATTATTAAAATGCTCGATCTTTTGCATCCAATTTATCGTCAAACTGCAACGTATGGTCATTTTGGCCGCGAAGATTTAAAAGCTAGCTGGGAAAAAACAGATAAAGCAGATGCTTTACGCGATGCTGCAAAAATTTAAGAGGTATTTAAGATGTCTACTGTTCAAGCAGTTAAATCTGATTACAAAGTAGCTGATATGGCGCTTGCCGAATGGGGGCGCAAAGAAATGAATATTGCTGAAACAGAAATGCCTGGACTGATGGCATTACGTGAAAAATATCAGGGACAAAAACCGTTAAAAGGTGCGCGTATTGCGGGCTGTTTGCATATGACGGTGCAAACAGCTGTTTTAATCGAAACGCTTACAACATTAGGTGCAGAAGTTCGCTGGTCTTCATGCAATATTTTTTCGACACAAGATCACGCAGCAGCAGCTATCGCGAAAGCCGGCATTCCTGTTTTTGCGTGGAAAGGTGAAACCGAAGAAGAATACTGGTGGTGTGTTGAACAAACCATTAATGGTGAAAATGGCTGGCATCCCAATTTAATATTGGATGATGGCGGTGACTTAACGCTAATCTTACATGAAAAATATCCTGCGCTTTTGAAAAATATTAAAGGATTGTCGGAAGAAACTACAACCGGCGTGCATCGTTTGTATGAAATGCATAAAGAAGGCAAATTGAAAGTTCCTGCGATCAATGTAAATGATTCAGTTACCAAATCTAAATTTGATAATTTATATGGTTGCCGCGAATCCTTGGTGGATGGCATTAAACGCGCAACGGATGTCATGATTGCGGGCAAAATTGCCGTTGTTTGCGGTTATGGCGATGTGGGTAAAGGTTGTGCTCAAGCTTTGCGCGCCCTCGGTGCGACAGTCTGGATTACAGAAATTGATCCCATTTGCGCTCTTCAGGCAAAAATGGAAGGCTATCATGTCACGACGATGGATGATGCAGCTCCTGTCGGAAATATTTTCGTGACGGCAACCGGCAATCTCAAAGCCATTACACATGAGCATATGCTTAAAATGCAGGACCAATCGATTGTCTGTAATATCGGTCATTTTGATTCAGAAATTGATGTGGCCGCCTTGCGGCAATATCGCTTTGAAAATATCAAGCCTCAAGTGGACCACGTCATTTTTCCTGATGGTAAACGCTTGATTTTATTAGCTGAAGGTCGTCTTGTAAATTTAGGTTGTGCAACAGGTCATCCAAGTTTTGTCATGTCTACCTCTTTTACTAATCAAGTATTGGCGCAATTGGAACTTTGGCTGAATAGTGAAAAATACTCTGTTGGTGTTTATGTTTTGCCCAAGCATTTAGATGAAATGGTAGCCCGATTACATTTGAAAAAACTGGGTGTTAAATTAACTCAATTGACTCAGGAACAGGCCGACTATTTGAAGATTTCTGTGGATGGACCTTACAAATCGGATAGTTATCGGTACTAATAATTTCTTAATATGTTCGCGTATATACTTATCGTTTAGTAGCTCACAAAAAACGAGGTAAATATGTGGTCTTTTTTTAAAAAAGAATTTGGTGGAGAAACAAAAAGTTTTATTCGGGAAATCGCGGGACTGATGGGCCAGGCGCAAAAGGAATCTGAGCGTAAAACACAAGAAGCGAAAGGTCTTATTCAGGAAATCGCGGAACTGATGGACGAGGTGCAAAATGACCGTCTTGATCAGCTGGATTCAATATTAGATCATCATAAAAGTGATGAAAAATCATTATGTGTTGCTTTAGATATATTTATTGCAGCATTAAAGTTAGAAATTACAGAAAGACCTCAAATAGCAGAAGAAAAAGGGGAATATCTTCCTGACTATAAACTGAGACTCCTGGAGCTTCTTGAGGAGCGTCATGATTCACTTTCTCGTGAATTATACAAATTAACTCAGCGTGATCCTACGGGAGTATTTGAAAATTATGTGCGGCATGCACGCGAGGAGTTATTTAAGCCCTATCAACAAAAGAAATTTGAAATTGCGAAGTTAGCTGATCCTAAGCAAACGGTAGATTTTTCTTTTTTAAACTCATTTTCCGCGGAAATTGAAGAAGTTAAAAAGCTTGTTGATCTCATTCCTAGTAAACATCATGATGCATACCAGTGTATTCAACAGTTTGTGAATTTAAATCCGCTTGAAAAACAGGACAATTTGAGAAAAAACCTGGAAGAACAATATCGCGAAGTGCTAAATGCTCTTGCAACTTCGCTTCCTAACTTAGATCCATTGAAGGTATTTACTGAAATGCTGAAAGCGCTGATTGAGGAACGTAAAAAGCTTGAAGAAGGAAATGAATTAATTGCGCAATTGGGTAAAGCGGTTGAGGAAAAGGCTGAAATTACGCAAGATGAATGGCGAAAAGAATTGAAAGATTGTTCTGTAGACAATCTCCCTCCGCTTGTTGAAAAGTTTAGTTCGCGATTAAAAGCAGCGGCTGCTCCTTCTCCTGGAGTCAGTCTGTGGGATCTCAGCAAGAAGGCCACCAACTCAGGTAAAGTCAAAGAAGTATCAAGCGAACTAACGACATTTACAAGTACGACCCCTGCTCCTGGGAAGTAGGATAAGTATTAGGCACCCCACTTGATCTGTTACAAAATTAATTAACCTGAGTATTGCATAAGAAAAAACGTTCATGCAATACTCAGGTTATCCCGTCGATTGAGAGCAGAATGCGAGCAATCTATAGGACGGGATCCAGAAATTTTACAGTATTGTCTAAGCAAACGAAGTGTTTTTGCTTA